>JAUIHJ010000769.1 GCA_030432015.1 bacterium | reverse complement strand
AAGTCCTCATTTGACACGGCCATCGCCGCGCTCCGCCAAGGGGCTTTCGACTACCTGACCAAGCCGTGCAAGCTGGCCCAATTGCAAGCATTGTTCGGTCGCGTCGCCTCCAAGCGCGAATTGACGAAGAAGTGTGCCGCTCTGCGCCATCAGCTCACGCGTGCGCAGGGTGAGCCCGAATTGATTGGCAACAGCGGCCCCATGGAGGCGGTGCGTCACTTGATTTCCAAGGTCGCTCCAACCAATTCGACGGTGCTGATCCTCGGCGAGACGGGAGCCGGGAAAGAGCTGGTGGCGCAGGCGGTGCATGATCAAAGCCCGCGTGCAGAACGGCCGTTTGTTGCGATCAACTGCGGCGCCCTGCCGGAGACCTTGATCGAAAGCGAACTATTCGGCCACCGCAAGGGTGCATTTACCGGTGCCGACGACCATCGCGTGGGGCTGTTTGAAGTTGCCAGCGGTGGGACGCTCTTCCTGGATGAAATTGGCGAATTGCCCAAGGCGATGCAGGCGAAGTTGCTGCGGGTCCTCGAGAGCGGCGAAATCCGCCGGGTCGGCGACAACGAGTCGCTAAAGGTTGATGTCCGCGTGGTTTGTGCCACGCATCGCAACCTGGAGCAGATGGTCGAAGCCGACGAGTTTCGGGAGGACCTGATGTACCGCATCAATACTTTCGAAATCAATTTGCCGTCGCTCCGGGAACGCACGGCCGACATCCCCGCGTTGGCCGAACACTTGTGCCGTCGGTTTCGCGGGCCCACCGTGGCGGGAAAGAGCGCGTTCTCCGATGCCGCCATTGAAGCGTTGCAGTCGCATAGTTGGCCCGGCAACGTGCGTGAATTAGCCAACGTGATCGAGCATGCCACGATCGTCTGTGATCATCCACCGATCGAGCCCGATCATTTGCCGCAGCGGTTTGGTCTCCGTTCCGTGAAGCTGGGGCCGATCGGTCCGGTCACGCTCAGGGAACTAGAGATGCACGCGATCAATGAATCGCTGCAACGTCACAACGGCAACAAGCCCGCCGCCGCGGAAGAGCTCGGGGTCAGTCTTAAGACCCTCTACAACAAAGTGAATCAAGCCAGCGGGCTAGAAAAGTCGGCCTGAATTCAGACGACTTGACGGACGATGCCGACGACCACGCCCAGGACGATGGCCCGATCCAGATAGATCGGCTGCATGGTCGAGTTGGCAGGTTGTAAGCGGATTCGTCCATTTTCCGGGAACCAGTACTTCAGGGTCGCCTCTCCCTCTTCGGTCTGGGCGACGACCATGTCGCCTGACGAGGCGGTCGGTTGTCTCCGGACGATCACGTAATCGCCGTCCGCGATCTGGGCTTCGATCATCGAGTCGCCGTTGACACGCAACGCGAACTGGTCCGGCTTGGCAAACATTTCGCCGAAATCGATCCGCTCGTCTTGCTCGAACGCCAGGCTGGTCAAACCTGCCGCCACGACGCCGACCATCGGCATGCCGCTGGGGCGCCCGCCGCCATCATTAACCAGTTCGATGGCGCGTGATTTGTTCGGACTGCGGCGAATGAGCCCCTTCTTTTCCAACGCTTTCAGGTGGCACATCACCCCGTTGGGTGAACTGATATTGAATTCCTCACCGATTTCTCGCACCGTCGGACCGTAGCCCCGGTTGACGATCTTGTCGTGGATAAATTCATAGACGTGCTTTTGTCGTTCGGTAAGTTGGCCGACTACCATGGGGTTTGTTCACCTCGTGTGAGCTCCGAAAGACAGATCCGACACGAAAACTATAATATACGGGTGTACACAGTCAATAGCATTTGTACAGTGTCTTGGATTGTATCGGAGCGCAAACGTTGTCATCATGACGTCGCCTTGCTCTGGGTGCCGTTTTTTCCAATGTTTCGAAATGGTGATTGTTTTCTCGTTTTCCCAGGAATTTCCATGTGTAACCTTCGCCAGCCGGCCGCGCTGTACGTTTACCTGTTGCTGATTCTGTGTGCCTCCCAGGCCGCCGCCGAGGATCCGGGGGAGTCTGAGAAACCGGCCGCTAAGAAGGTGGCGGTGATCAGGCTGCAGGGCGATATGCCGGAATCCGCAGGCCCGATCGGTCTTTTTGGAGACGCGGAGGCGAGCCTTTCCGACGTCTTGGGCAGGCTAAAGCGAGCCGGTGCTGACAAGGAGATCGCCGCGGTGGTTCTCCGGATCCGCGACCTGGGACTGGGACGCGGCAAACTGCACGAACTGCGTACGGAAATCGCCGCTCTCCGTGCGACCGGCAAACGGGTGGTGGCTGAATTTGAATCGGCTGCTGGCGTCGACTACCTGGCGGCCTGCGCCTGCGACGAGATCATGATGCCCGAGTCGGGGGTTGTGATGATCCCCGGAGTTCGCGCGGAAGTGACGTTTTACCAGGGACTGCTCGAGAAACTCGGGATCGAAGCGGAGATGATGCAGGTCGGCGACTTCAAAGGAACGGCCGAGCCATACACGCGGCGGTCGATGAGCCCCCAGTTCCGGGCTCATTACGAATCATTGCTGGATGACGTCTTTGACCAGATGATCGAAATGATTGCCGAGGATCGCGACCTGACCGCCGAGCGGGTTCGCGAATTGATCGACCAGGGACTGTTTTCACCGCAGGATGCCAAGGCCGCGGGCTTGATTGATCACGTCGGCTACCCTGACGAATTGGCCGGACGCCTGGCCGCCAGCCTGGGATCCGAGTCGGTCGAATTGGTGGTGAACTATGGCAAGAAGCAGGTCGACAATGATTTCTCTGGCATGCTGGGGATGATGAAGCTGTTTGAGATGATGATGGGTGGAAAGCCCACCCAACGGAAGTCGAGCCGCAAGAAACTGGCCATCGTGCACGCGGCTGGGACCATTGTCAGTGGCAAGAGCACCATCGACTTCTTGAGCGGCCAGGCGATGGGCAGCGACACCATTGTCAAGGCGATTCAGCAAGCGGAGGCCGATTCCTCCGTCGCCGCGATTGTGTTGCGGATCGACAGCCCGGGCGGATCGTCGCTGGCCAGCGATCTGATCTGGCGCGCTGTTGACAAGTGTGAGAAACCGGTGATCGCCAGTATGGGAGACGTGGCGGCGAGCGGGGGATACTACATCGCGATGGGCTGCGACGCAATCTACGCGGAACCTGGCACGGTCACCGGTTCGATCGGCGTGGTAGGCGGGAAACTGGCCTTTGATGGGCTGATGGAAAAAGTTGGGGTAACCACCGAGGTCATCAGTCGCGGCAAGAACAGCGGGCTGCTGTCGATGAGTGCGCCATTCTCGGAATCGGAACGGCATGCATTCAAGAAAAACATGGAAGAGGTCTATCGGCAGTTCGTTGCCAAGGCGGCGGCAGGGCGTGGCGTGAGCGCTGCGGAGATTGAAAAGCTGGCAGGTGGTCGTGTCTGGACCGGTCGTCAGGCGCAACAGCATGGACTGGTGGACAAGATCGGCACGTTGTCCGATGCCCTGGCAGCTGCCAAGCTGGCTGCTGGACTGGAAGCGGACGAGCCGATTGAGACGTTGCGACTACCACGTCCCACCAACTTCCTGGACCAACTACTGGGGCTCGACACCGATGTCGCGCTGCGCATCCGGCCGGCGTCACTGCTGGGACCCGAGGTGGCCAAAGTGGGATCCCAAGTCGACCAGCTACGGCAACTGTTTGGCGAGCCGGCGGTCTTGATCATGCCGTACGCGGTCGAGATCCGGTAGCCGCTCGGTTGCCTTGTTGCTCGGCCTTGACTCGGCTGCCACCGAGCGGTCCGCGTTGCCAAT
>JAUIHJ010000028.1 GCA_030432015.1 bacterium | reverse complement strand
ATTGCGTCCATTAGGTTTCTGGTGCGAGCGAACGCTTCGCCGGTTGATGCACTTTTCCACTTTCGCGACTGCCGAGGTAAATTCCATGTCCAACGTGGCCACCGAATACACGATTCGACGTAAAGTTTTCACGCTGCTGGGCGGGAAATTTCACATTTACAACCGTGAAGGTGAATTGGTTGGCTTCTCGAAACAGAAGGCCTTCAAGTTGAAGGAAGACATTCGGGTCTTTACCGACGAGTCGATGCAGACGCCCCTGCTGGCCATCGCGGCGCGGTCGATCATCGATTTCAGCGCCGCCTATGACGTCACAGATTCCAAGACCGGACAGAAAGTTGGTGCCTTGCGCCGTAAGGGGATGTCGTCAATCATTCGCGACGAATGGGATATGCTGGATGTTCACGACAATCCGATCTCGAAGATTCGGGAAGATAGCACGTCCATGGCGCTTGTCCGCCGTTTCGTACCCATGGGGAACATGTTCCCGCAGCACTTTGTCCTGGGGGATGACGCGCATCAATTTGCGGACATGCGGACGCATTTCAATCCGTTCATTCATCGGATGACGGTCAGCGTCAATTCTGACTGCCCATTTCACCCGCTGCTGGTGTTGGCGTCGGCAATCCTGCTGGTCGCGATCGAAGGACGACAACAGGGTTAAGTTCGAATTCAGGTCGCTCGCTCGAAACAGGCCCGGCGTGCCAAGCTGTCGGCCTTGGGCTGTGTGAAGAGGGCTGGTGCCAGCGATTTCGGACGCTTTGATTGCCGCTTCTAACCAAAAAAGGCTGCTTTCCCAAAGGAAAACAGCCTTTTTTAAGTGGGCGTACATGGATTCGAACCATGGACCTCGTCGTTATCAGCGACGCGCTCTAACCAACTGAGCTATACGCCCTTACCCAATTCGGGAAAGAGTGCCCAATTCGGGAAACACCGCCCGATTCCCCGAACGGAACATGCTATTTTAGGCCCGGTTCGCCGGCTGTCAAACGGGCATCCGCGAGTAGTTTAGATCCTGGCAACCAGGGTGCCGCTTACACGCCGGACGAGGCGGCGCATTTCGAGCACGCTAACGGTCGACAGGACCCGATGCACCGGCAGCTCGCAAGCAACGACAAGCTGATCGATGCTGGTCGGCTCTTCCCCGATCTTTCCCAGGACTGCCAATTCAATTTCGTTCAGCAGGAGTTCGGCCGGATGCCGCACCACCCGGTTCGCCGTCACCTGGGCTGCCTCCACCAGGGGCCCGAGTTCGTCGAGCACATCGTCAACCGTCTCGACCAATCGCGCGCCCTCCCGCAACAAGCGGTGACAACCGCGAGAAACGTGGCTGTTGACCGGGCCGGGTACGGCAAAGACCTCCCGTCCCTGCTCCATGGCGTGCTCGGCAGAAATCAGCGCCCCGGAACGTTCCGCCGCCTCGACCACCACCACGCCTAAACTGAACCCGCTGACCAGCCGATTGCGTTGCGGAAACGTGCCGCTGGCGGGCCGCATGCGGGGCGGCAATTCGCTGATCAATGCCCCGCGGTCAGCAACGTCATCCGCCAGTTGCCGATGTTCGGGTGGGTAAAGCTGCAACAACCCGCCGCCCAGCACTGCAATCGTGCGACCGTCAGCCCGGAGGGCGCCCCGATGTGCCGCGGCGTCGATCCCTCGCGCCAAACCACTGACAATCGTCAGCCCGGCCCGCGCCAGGCCGGCCCCCAGTCGCTCCGCCTGCCGCAACCCGTACTGCGTGGCGTGCCGCGTTCCCACGATGGCAACCGCCAGCGCGTCGCGCGGCAGGATCTCGCCGCGCAGGTAGAGCACGCTAGGCGGGTCATGGATCTCGCGCAAGCCACGTGGAAATTCTTGTTCTGTGTCAAGCAAGATACGAATCCCATGCTGGCGACAAACCTCCAATTCGCCCGCGACATCCACCTCGCTGGTGGCCCGGACCAACGCACGGCTCAATTTGACACCGACCCCAGGAACGGTTCGCAGTTCGCTCTGCGCAGCCGAAAAGACCGCTTCGGCCGTCTCGAATCGGTCCAGTAGTGCGCGGCGCAGCCGCGGTCCCACGCCGGCGACCAGCGACAGGCGGATTGTTGCCATCAACGATGAATCATCCATATCGGCGTTCGCCAAAAGGCATCCCACGGAATTGCGGCCCCAAATGCCAACTTGAACGTGGAGGGCAATCGTGCCGGTCCATGGAACGCGCGGTGTTTACACGGCAATCGAACGTGACGACCGGTGCCATCGGCCGCGGTCCGTGTCATCTGCCGGGCAATGTAGGCCGGCCAGAATCAGAATGCGACCGCGGAGACGCGCAAATACATGTATGTGTCGTTCGCGCTGTTTGAAATGGTGATGGTCGCGTCATCGCGATCGTCGACGGCCGAACTCCGCCCGACTTGAACCGTTGACGCTCAGCGTATTCGGGACCCAACGTGATTGTCGGGATGTCCATCCGCGAGATCTGGTTCGCGCGTCGGAGTTCCACCCGTCATCCGTCTCGCCCACCTGCGCACGCGATTAAAGCATCGCGTAGCGTTAGCCGTCGAAGGCGGCGCGGGCCAGGTCCGAGGCAACATCATCGACCAGTTCGACGTGCCCGATGCGGGTCGGTAGTACAAACCGTAATCGCCCGCCGACGGTTTTCTTGTCGTGTTGCATGGCATCGAGCAACTGCTGACGATCCAGGTCGGGTACGGCGACAGGCAAGTGCAAGGCCGACAACAGATCATGCTGGCGCTGGGTGGTTGTTGCGTCGATCCGGCCCAGCGATTCGGCGAGGCGGGACGCGCACAGCATGCCGATCGCCACGGCTTCCCCGTGCAGGAAGGTGCCGTATCCGGTCACTGTTTCCAGGGCGTGACAAAAGGTGTGACCGTAATTAAGAACGGCACGAATCCCCGTCTCCTCACGCTCGTCAGCCTGAACGACGTCCGCTTTCAATTGGCAGCAGCGGGCCACGATGTTGGCCAGGACGTCGGTCTGCCGTGCATTAATCGCGTCCACGTGCCCCAGCAGGAACTCAAAAAACGGCTCGTCGAGAATGACTCCGTACTTGACGACTTCGGCGAGTCCTGATCGATACTCGCGATCGGGCAAGGTCAGCAAGGCGTCGATATCAATGACGACGCCGTGTGGTTGCCAAAACGCGCCGACCATATTCTTGGCGCCCGGCAGATTGACGCCGACCTTGCCACCGACGCTGCTATCCACTTGTGCCAAAAGGGTCGTGGGGAACTGAACGAAGGAGATTCCGCGAGCGTATGTGGCCGCGATGAAGCCGGCCAGATCGCCCACGACGCCCCCGCCCACCGCCGCGACAATTGATTTGCGGTCTGTGCCGAATTCGAGCATCGCGCGCCACAACTGATCCGCTTGTGCGATCGACTTGGTTGACTCGCCAGGCTCCAAGACGACCTGGTCGACCCGTAGACCGGCCGCCTCCAGGCTGGCGACCACCGCGGCGGCATGTGTCGACTTGAGGTTCGTGTCGGTGATGACCACGGCATGTGTCGCCTGGCAGCGAGAGGCGACAAACGCGCCGGAGGTAGCCAACCTCCCCGATCCGATTTCAATGTCGTAGCCTCGCTCGGCGAGATCAACGCGGACACACAATTCAGGGGTCGCCATGAGGAAGAATTCAATCGGGGTGGTAAGGAATGCGATTGCCAGCCGGCGACGATACGACGGGACAGGCGCGCAAGGCAGCGATGCAGTCGTTCTGACCGGTTCACGCCCGGTTGCCAGCGGCTCTAGCCGACGCGCTGGATGTCGTCCGGCGTCACAGTAATCTGTCGGCAGAAACCGGTGTGCACGCGAACATACTCGATCTGAACGCAGTTTTCCGGGTCGGCGTGAAGGGCCTGGGCAATCCGTTCCTTCTCTGCGGGCTCCATTTCGTCGTATTCATCCGGCCACACCGTGGTGGTTTCCATGATGAGCGATTCACGGTAGGGGTCGAACGTATCGGGCATGGTCATCTCCACGCGTTGACGGCCAACGCGATGCTATCGGACTAAATGGAATGGTCGCCCGCCGACAAGGTGGGGTTCCCGGCGGTAATCTCGAGAGGGTCAGTATACTTTTGCGACTGGATGTGGAAAATATGGCCAAACCTTTAAATGAGAGGACCAGCATCGGTGAAACAATCGAACCGCGGAAAAGGGGTGATCGTGGGGATTTTCCTACTGGCCCTGGTGCTCAGCGGATATGCCTGGTGGCACCAATTTCAGCAGGGCCCCCGCTGCCGCGACTTCTTGGGGACCGAAGCAGTCCAGCTGGTGCGTTTGGCGCCCCGAGTCGAATTGCTGCGGTTCGACCAGGATCTGGCCTCTGCGGAAGGCTCTCCTGCGCCCGAAGACGTGCTGCAGATTGCGGGCACAACCTTGCACGTGACCCGCCGGGCGAATATCACCAAGGTCCCTGGGCTCCTGCACGCCCGCCATGCGCTGCTCCAGGATGTCAATTATCAGTGGGACGCCGCCGCGACTCCGTGTCTTAGCCAGTGGTCATTCGGTCTGAGATTTTCCAATAACGGCGAAGATGTCATCGTCGCGTTCGACCCACAGTGCAATCGAATCGGCCTCAAGGGGGCCGCAGACACCGCTCCCTTTATCCCGGAGCTGATGAGCACATTTGCGACCAAGTCGGTGGAATGGGAAACGCGGGCCGGCGGGCAGTAAGCGCCGTCTGAGAATCTGAACGTCGGTCAATCCGGACAACTGGCCATCCGGAGAACCGGTTACTTGCCGCGTAATGCCAGTGGTGCTGCCGCGATCAGCACGCCGGTGACAAAACCGATTCCATGCGCCCAGTTGGCCATATGAATTCCCATCGAGGCAAACGCATTGGAAAACCCCAAGAACATCCAGAGCATCAAGATGATCACGGTGCTCTGTGGAATCCGCATTCCCAGCTCGGGCTGAAAGCTCGACTTGACCCACAAGTATCCAAAGATGCCGTAGAGGACTCCTGACATCCCGCCTGCGAGCAACCCGCCGCCCCAGGCGAGCGGAACGAGTGCCTGAAAGAGGTTGGATACAATTGCAATCGTCAGGACCATCAAGGCCATGCGGAGGCTGCCACGGCGATCTTCGACCAGGCTGCCCAGTTGATAGACCATGATCATATTAAAGACCAGGTGCATGGCACCGTAGTGAACGAAGATTGGCGTGATGGTCCGCCAAACTTCGCCCTGCTTGATATCGATCAGCTTGGCATCCAGCGTGCTCCAGTCGATGCTGCGATCGTTCATATGTTCGATGTCAACGAACAGCAGCGTCCGCAGGACCGCGCCCCGTTTGTCTTCCCCGAGGCTGGAACCCATGGCGACGATAACGCTGATGGCGATCAGGGTCAGGACGAGCGGTTTTTTTCGGGCACCGCTGCCGCTTTTCCATTTACCTCGCATCGACACGATTTTTCGCGAGGCCTCTTCGTTGCGACGAATTTCTTCGCGACGAATCGTTTCGGCGGCCCGCTCCGCGCCGCGGTACCTGGACGCCGCAGGGTCGCGGCGAAAATCGTCCAGCGCATCTTTCGCTTCGCGAATGCGATTCTCGTCACGCACCCAGATGGCCCAACTGCCGTTGTCGAGTTCTGCGTGCGCCTGAATCCCTGCGGTCAGCAGGTGAGCGGCGAACCGATGTGCGTCAGGTTCTTTGTCGAGCGTGCCGATGAGTCGCATAGCTTATTGATTTCCAATTCCGAGCGCGCGTAGCTGGCCAGTCTCAAGGAGCTGGTGGCACTCGTCCACTTCGGCATAATAGTCACGTCGTTCCAACCAGCCACCTGCTTCTTCGTCGACGATGACGATCACCTCACGGTGCAATTGCAGGGCTGAGGCCGTGATCTGGGCCGTTACCGGTCCCTCGACCATGCTGCGGACGGCCGACGCTTTGTGTGCTCCGGTCGCCAAAAGCAGGCAGCTTCGCGTTTCCAGAATCGTGCCAACACCCATCGTCAGCGCCAATCGCGGAACCTGCTCGTCGCCGGGAAAAAACTTCTTGTTTTGTCGGATGGTCTCGCTGGCCAGCGTCTTCAATCGGGTGCGGCTGCCAAGCGACGAACCGGGTTCGTTGAAAGCAATATGGCCATCCACGCCGATTCCCAGCAGTTGGAGATCGATCCCGCCCGCGTCCAAGATGCGCTGTTCGTATTGCTGGCAATGGGCGGAAAAGTCCAGCGCCCGGCCGTCCGGCACATGCGTCGCCGCGTGGTCGATATTGATGTGGTTGAACAGCTGTTCTTGCATGAAGTACCGAAAGCTCTGCGGATGCTGAGCCCCCAGTCCAACGTATTCATCCAAGTTGAAGGTCGTGATCTGGGAGAAATCCAGCTCCGCTTCGCGGTGCTGACGAACCAGTTCACGATAGACCTTAACGGGCGTGCTTCCTGTTGCTAAACCAAGCACAGCGTTGGGTTTGTGACGTACAAGATCGGCCATGATGCCGGCCGTTCGCAATTCCGCCTGTTCCGCAGTTTTTTCGATGATGACGCGCAACAGATGAGCTCCTGGAGGAAGGCAATCGTAACCGGCCGGCAAAAATTGATGGATGCCGCCAACTTCTCCCCTGCATTTTTAGCCCAAATCGGACCGGGAACCAACTCCACCGATTCGTCTAGCCGCATTTCCTGCAAGTTGACATAATCCCGCCGCTCAATTCGGCGCTGCCAATTGGGTTCCGTCCTGGCAACTGGGCGGGCAAATGACGCAGCCACGCTCCTGACAGTCAGGTGACCAGCGTTGCCCATCAAATTGAGGGAAATGGAGTTACCCATGCGAAGTATCGCCGTCATCAATCAAAAAGGCGGAGTTGGCAAGACCACCACGGCCGTCAATCTGAGCGCGGCACTGGCGGATCTTGGCAAGCGTGTGTGTTTGATTGATCTCGATCCCCAGGGGCATGCGTCGCTTCATTTGGGTGTGGTCGCACGTGAAGGTGACACCACGATCTATCATGTCTTAAGCGGCGCTGCCACGATGCGGGAAGCGCGCCACAATATTTCGGACCGTCTCTCGGTCGTGCCGTCGCACCTCGATCTGGCGGCCGCTGAAGTCGAGTTGGCTGGCGAAGTCGGTCGTGATGCGATCTTGCGCGATCGAATCCGAGCCGACGACGCAAACTTTGATTTCCTGATTATCGACTGCGCGCCGTCTTTAGGCGTCCTAACGCTCAACGCGCTCACCGCCGTCAAGGAAGTTTTCCTGCCGTTGCAGCCTCATTTCCTGGCCTTGCACGGGCTTAGCAAGCTGCTGCAGACGATCGAGATTGTCTCGGAACGACTCAATCCGGAACTGCATCTGACCGGCGTGCTACTTTGCCTCTATGAATCAGGGACACGGCTGGCCGCCGAAGTCAGCTCGGATGTCGAATCGTTCTTTACGCCACAACCGGGAATGCACCCCGCGTGGGCCGGAGCGGCGACGTTCCGAGCCAGAATTCGGCGGAACATTCGTCTGGCCGAAGCACCCAGTTATGGTCAATCGATTCTCGAGTACGCGCCGATGTCGCATGGCGCCGACGATTATCGACAGCTCGCCCTGGAGGTCCTCGGCGTGCCGTTGGAACAGAGCTTCGACCCCGTCTCACTGTACGCCGCTTAACCTCCGGCGGCACGTTGTCGGCCTTGCGGCATCGATTTTGACGGTCCACCAATCGTGAGCTACACTCCGCCTGTGGTGTCTCACCTGATCGAACCGGCCCTCACCATCCGTTCTCGTAGCGATTGTTCGTATTGTGACGTGTCGGCTGCCAAACGACGCGCACCGTCCACGCGGATTGCAACGGACACGCCGACTACGCCGCCCGCAGATTCGCGAGTTCGCGGCCTTTCACTCGATTTACCGAGTTGCCGCCCGACACGCTGTCGATGAAACCGTTGACGGGACCATTTGGCAAGCGCCATTGCGCACGTTTGCAATGCAGGCTTGCCGAGCGATTCCGTCTTCAGTGGGTAAGGTTGCCCCTGGAGAAGGGAAACGGTTCGGACAGGAGTCGATTCAATGCGGTCCAGGTTTGCCACCTACGCCACGTTTGTTGCTTTGGTCTGCTTGACGGGCTTGGCATCCGCGCAAACCGGTTACTACCCGAACGCGCATCCCCAATCGACGCCGGCCGTCTTTCCGCGACTCGCGTATCCGCAGGCTGCCCCAGTCGCTGGCTGGAATGCCGGCCCGCCGACCGGTTACGCCGTCCAACACCAACGCCCGCCAGTACTGCAACGCATCCCACAGCCCAACCCTGCGCCGCAGGCGCGCCGCGAGCAGTATCCGTACCCGTCGCCGCCGGCGTTCGCCGCACCGCAGCAGTATCCGTCTGCGCGACCTTATGCGGTACCGCAACCGATTTCAGCCGGCATGGCCGTGCCGCCGACGTCGGGTTACTTTGCTCCATTGGGACCGCCCGCCCAGTCCTACTTTCATCCGGTTTCGCACGGGTACGGTGGACCGACGCTGGCCGAGCCGCCAGGATCCGCACAGGGTACGTATGCGCCCGGCCCGTCCCTGCGCGGCGAATCATCGTTGCTTGAAAACGGAGCGCCGTCCTGGCAGGGTCACCAGCAAGTCGCCCCCTACGGCGGTCCGGCACCGTACGGCGGTCCGGCGATGTCTGGCGGTGGCCAATACTACGGAGGCCAGGCAACGCCAGGCATGTACGGCAACCTGGGCGGTTCGGTCGGTGAGTACGGGTTTGGTGGCCAGTGCGATGCCGCGCCGGCTCCGGTCTACACGCCTGCCTGGTTCGTAGGAGTGGGCGGATTGTTCATGTCGCGTGACGACGAGAATCACTATCTCTTTAGTTACGACAGCTCCGATGAATCGCGCCAACTGACCGATTCGCGCGATGCGAACTTCGATCTTGCCAGCGGTTTCGAGGTCAGCTTTGGGAGGTACTTCAACTGCGGTCAGAACGCCGTTGAAGCAATCTATTGGGGGCTCTTCCCCGATGAAGGGCAGACCGTGACCACCGACGGCGACACCTACGGCTCGCTGAACGGTGTGCTGAACTGGGATCAGCTCGACTATGGATTCGACGCCCTGCTGGCGCCGCGCACGGCCGATGAGTTCGTGAACAATTCAACCATGCACATGGTCCGCCGCAAGAATGAGTTTCACAATATCGAAGTGAATCTCCTGTGCTTTCTGAACGGCGGATACGGTGCGTGCGGCCCCGCGAACAATTGCAGTGGTGCGTGTGGCGGTGCCTGCGGCGGCGCGACGTCACTGGCTGGGCTGGGGGTTGCACAGGGCTACGGTGGATGCGGTTCACGGTGGAGCCATAACTGGTTGGTTGGCGTCCGCTTCTTCAGGTTCCGGGACGACCTTCTGTTCGGCGCGGAGGAAGCCGGCGGGAATTATGCGTTCCGCGGCGAAGACGACGAGATCTACTATCACATCGATGTCACCAATGATCTGATCGGTGGTCAGCTTGGCTTCGCTGGCGCGTACGCTGTCAGCTGCCGCTGCTCGCTGGACTACGGAGTGAAGTTTGGCCTCTTCGGTAACCAGATCAGTCACAACTCCGAGATCGGCGGCACACAGGGCAATGCGACGATCAACAATGGTCCCAATGGCGGCACCGAATTCTGGGTGGATAGCTCGAAGACGGACGCTGCGTTTCTGGGAGAAGCCAATCTGGGCCTGTCGTTTCTGTTGGGTCACCGCTGGAGTGCCCAGATCGGATATCGGGCCGTCGCTGTGACGGGCGTGGCGTTGCCGACGAACCAGATCTACCATGACTTGCGAGGTATCCAGGATGTCGACGCAGTGGATTCCAACGGCAGCCTGATCTTGCACGGCGGTTATGCTCGGCTCGGCTTTTGCTTCTAGACGACCGAGTGCAATTCGGCGACAACCCGGGACCGGCTCGTTTTTCGCCGTCCATTAGATTCAGCTACAGAAAAACCGCCTGTCGGCGAAAAAGGTGCCTGTCCCGCTGACGGGGTGTGCGCTGCTGAATCGCGCTCGGCCGTTTAGAGGACCGAGCGGCCATCGGGGACTAGCTCGTTTTTCGCCGCCCGGCGAATCGGGCGGGGCAACCGGGCTTGTCGGCGAAGACGGTGCGTGTCGCCGTGTCACGGTTCTCGGCGGGTCGGCACTCGCTTCGTCGCCGCTGGTCATCGGAATCCAGGAGTGGACGCGATGACGAGCCTCGCTCTGCTTTCTGTGGTCGCGGCCCGCGACTTGTGGCGCACGCCGCACGTCGGTCGGGTCAGTCGGCTGGAACATGCCGAGGTTTACCACCAAACGGCTGAGAACCACTCGGACTTGCCAGATCCGGACTTTGTGCATGGCGCGTATGTCTTTTTATTTCAGTGGGTTGCGCTAATTTCGGACAAATCTGCCGAAGCAACTACACTGGATCGTGGGTGGGTGTTGATCGAGCTTGCGAGGCGTCGGGGAACTTTTTCCGGCAAAGTGGTGTCAAAACCCTGCGAATTGCGAAAATATGGGCTGACATCTGTTGCCGGCGTAGAGTCCATCATCCTGCCGCTTGAATTAGACTTTCCCAGCAGTGAGGCGAAGGCCTCTGGAGATCCCGATGTGGATGGACCTCTTTCCCAGCCGGCGTCCGCGCAAGGTGCCGTCGCGCCGTGAGATCAATCGCCGGCGGCAACAGAAGGCGCGACGCCGCCTGTTTGCTGAGTCGTTGGAGGATCGCCGGCTCCTGACGGTCGTCGGTTTTCTCGGCAATCTCGAGCCTCCAGAAGGTTTCGTCTTGGCGAGCGCCGTTCCGCAAGATCAGGTGGGGAAGTCGGTGAGCTCGGCCGGCGACATCAACCACGATGGCTTCGATGACGTGCTGATCGGCGCGCCGGTGGACGACAACTTTCTCGCTGGCAACGGCGCGGCCTATTTGATTTACGGCAAACAAGACGGGTTCGCGAACTCGACGATCGAATTGGTCAGCGAGCCGGACGGATTTCCGCTCTACGGTCTGGCGAATAAGGATTTTGCTGGGTTTTCTGTCAGCGACGGCGGCGACATCAACGGCGACGGGTTCCATGATTTCATCATCGGTGCGCCGGGCGGTGATCGCCCCCATCCGTACGGACAGGTTTATGGGAACGGCGAGACCTATGTCGTATTCGGCGGCGAATTTGCAGTGAATTCACGGCCGACATTGTTCAGCCTCAACGGCAGCAACGGTTTCAAAATCCTGGGCAACGCCGCGTACGACCGTGTCGGCAACTCGGTCAGCAGCGCGGGCGACGTCAATGGGGACGGCTTCGACGACCTGCTCATTGGCGCTCCGTTTGTTGACCAGACGTACCTCAACGATGACACGGGCAGGAGCTATCTGCTGTTCGGCAAAGCGGACGGGTTTTCCGCGACCGTCAACGTGTGGCAGATTGAATCCAATGGCGATGGGCTCGTCTTCAACGGCATTGATCCGTATGACCTTTCCGGTTTCTCGGTGAGCGATGCGGGCGATATCAACGGCGACGGCTACGGGGACTTCGCCATTGGAGCACCTTTCGCTGACAAGCAAGTTTTCGACGGCCAATTGCCAGGCTCCGGCGAAGGTTACCTCATCTTCGGCGGCCCTTCGATCGAAACCGACGTCCGGCAGCTCGACGGGACCAACGGCTTTCGGGTCGCCGGCTTTGCCACCTACGACCGCGCCGGCTATTCGGTCAGCGCGGCGGGTGACGTCAATGGCGATGGAATCGATGATCTATTGATCAGCGCCCCCGCAGATCAGCTCTATCCTGTTACGCCAGGGCAAACCTATGTCGTGTTCGGAAAGACGAACGGATTCGATCCCGTTGTCGACTTGGGATCGCTCGACGGAACCAACGGTTTTAGCCTGTTCGGCATTGACGGCGCGGATCATGCCGGCTGGTCGGTCAGTGGCGGGGGCGACGTTAACGGCGACGGGTTCGACGATCTGCTGATTGGTGCGCCTTTCGGGGACCAATACAGTGACACCTACGCGTCCTATGGCGTGGGGGAAGCGTATGTCGTATTTGGCCGGGACAGCGGGTTTCCGAATCGGGTCATCTTAGGCGCTTTGGGCGATGACGAAGGCTTTCATTTGATTGGCGAGAATCCATATGCACGGACCGGGTTTTCGGTGAGTGATGCGGGGGATGTCAATGGCGATGGATTTGATGATTTCATCATCGGTGCTCCCACGGACTATTACTATTCCGGTCGCCCTGGGCGGGCTTACGTAATTTTCGGCCGCGACTTTACCGGCAAGAGTCCGCAAGCCGGTGACGAGAATGACAACACGTTGATCGGAACGGCCGCGGCGGAAGTTCAGATCGGCGGCCAGGGTGACGACCTGCTGATGGGCAACGGGGGCGCGGATGTGGCGCGGGGCGCCCAGGGGGACGACACCATCTTCCTGACCGATCTTTCCTTTCGACTTTTCGATGGAGGGCGAGGTAACGACACGTTGAAATTCTCCGGCGCGGGCCTGCATCTGGACCTGTCCGCAACATTGGACAACCGGCTCGTCGGTTTCGAGAACATCGACCTGACCGGATCAGGTGACAACCAGCTGACAATCGGCAATGTTCGTGAAGTGCTGAACCTCTCGGACACCAGCAACCGGCTGGTCATCAACCGCGATGCGGGAGATACCGTAGACATCGGCACCGGCTGGGCCGAGACCGATCCGGAAACGATTGACGGAACGACCTATCGTGTTTTTACGCAGGGTGCTGCCACGCTGCTTGTCGAAAACCTGAAACCGGTTGTCGATCTGAACGGTCCCGATGACGTCGGCAGCGACTCGATGGCTACGTTTACCGAAGACGGTCCAGGCGTCGTGATTGTCGAGCCGGATTTGACGATCGGGGATGACGATCAAATCACGTCTGCGACCGTCACAATCACTAATTTGCTCGATGGCGCCGATGAATCGCTCGCGATGAGCGTTGGCGGCACGGGTCTGCAGACGACGTACAACTCGACAACGGGCGTGTTGCGCGTAACAGGTAGGGCATCGGCGAGCGTCTATACGGCCGTATTGGCGACGTTGACCTACCACAATGCGGACGACGGCGCCGACACCACCGACCGCATCGTGACCGTCACCGTTGACGACGGACTGCTTTCGAGTGATCCGGTGCAAGCGACGATTGGGTTGGTCGCGGTGAACGATGCGCCGCAACTCGCCGGCGCACCGGTGCAATTGAGCACCATCACCGAGGACACGTTGGACCCGCCAGGCACATCGGTCTCGGCGTTGATTCCCGACGGCAATATTACCGATCCTGATGGCGCGGCCGTCGAGGCAATCGCCGTGATCTTGGTGGATCAAACCAACGGTCTCTGGCAATACTCCACCGGCGGTGGCTGGATGGAGTTTGGCACACCGTCGGTCGAGACCGCACGTCTGCTGGGGCCGACCGACCAAGTGCGTTTCGTCCCCAATGCTGACTTCAATGGGACGGCGTCGTTTCGATTCAAGGCCTGGGACCAAAGTGCTGGAAACGCTGGCGACGAAGCAAACGTCACCGCCGCCGGTGGCACCACCCCGTTTAGCATCGCCAAGACCACCGCCACCATTTCGGTCTCACCGGTCAATGATGCTCCGATTTTGGACGACACCCTGTCACCAACGCTTACCTCAATTTCCCGCGACCAGGTGAATTCGCCAGGCGACCTGGTCTCGACGATCGTCACCGGCGCCATCACGGATATCGACGGTCAGCCGATCCCCTCGATTGCCGTCATTGCGACCGATGAATTGAATGGCCATTGGGAGCAGCTACGGCCGGGCACGACCCTGCCGCAGTGGATGCGGATCACAGCGTCCGAATCATCTGCGACGCTGTTGTCGTTCGCGCGGCGCGTGCGGTTCGTCCCGAACATCGGCTTCACCGGCACGGCGACGCTGACGTTCCGTGCCTGGGATCAATCGGCCGGCGTCGACGGCGGTCAGGCTGACACGAGGCAGAATGGCGGGATGAGCGCCTTCAGCGTCGAGACCGATACGGTTGAGGTCACGGTCTCAGATACCGACGATCCACCCACCCTGGATCCGATCGCTTCGCCGTTGATCCTCGGCAACCTCGACCCGTTTAGTGTCGAACTGACCAATATCACCGATGGTGGGGCCAGGACGGAGACTCTCACGGTATCAGCCGTCAGCAGCAACCACAGCGTGCTGCCGGATCCTGCGATCGTATATACTTCGCCGAGCACCACCGGTCAGGCAACACTGGCTCCGGTCGCGGCCGGATGGTCAATCGTGACGGTGACGGTAACGGAAGGGGATGGGGATACCATTTCCCGATCGTTTGCCGTTAGCGCGGGGGACAACCCGCAGGCTTGGCAGAATCCTTTCGAATCCAAGGACGTCAATACGGACGGAGTGATCAGTCCAAACGACGTGTTGGTCATCATCAACGAATTGAACAATCGCCAATTCTCCGATGAAACAGGGCGGTTGCCGATTCCCACGCCGCCAGGAACGCCCCCTCCGTACTACGACGTTACCGGCGACGGCTTCGTCACCCCGCGAGACGCGCTGGTGGTGATTAATTGCCTTAACAGCGGAGTCGGCGGGGAAGGCGAAGCAGGCGGCGAGGGCGAAGGTGCGTCACACCTTGTTCTGAACGGGCTCCCCCCGACACTTGGCTCGAATCCACAGCTCGCACCGGCCTCCACGTTGGCGGTTCCCCAATCGACCAGCGACCGTCTCCCTCGGGCGATCAATTCCGCCACACCCTCCGTAGTCGGCGAGCTATCCGGTTCAACCGCCGCAGCCAGGCAGCGAATCTTTGCGGCTCGCTCGTCTTCGCTTGCCAATGACGATCTGGAATCGATCTTGGAAACGCTGGGCGCCGATGTGCTTACCCGCTGGTGGTCGTAGGTGCCGTGGCGGGTCGATCAACGGCCCATCCGTCAGGCTCGGGCGACCTCGCGGCGGCCGCGTGCGTCTTGAGGTAGCAGGCCCTTGTTCGCCTGACTGCGAGCTGCGCGGACTTTTGATTTCGTACCGATCAAGTCTGCGGCACCCGTCCAGAGATTGCCAGCATCGCTGCGCGCTGCGATAACGGGGAACTGCTGATTGGCCAACTTTACGTGCTCACAGGAGGTGCTGCTCTGATGTCGCAAGCTGATGTTCGTCCACAACTTGAAGGCCGGGTTGCCGTGGTGACAGGTGGCGCGAGCGGAATTGGTCGCGCGATCGCCGTCTTGCTCGCCGAGCATGGCGCGCGTGTCTTCGTCGGCGATTACGACCCGGTGGCGGACAACCACCAGGCGAGCGAGCAGTTGGGGATTGTCGATCGTCGCTGCGACGTGCGAATCGAGGCGGACGTGCGCGAGCTGATTGAGTTGGCGGTCGCCGAGGGAGGCCGGTTGGACATTCTCGTCAATAATGCCGGCATCGGCATGGTCAAGCAGATCGTCGACGTCACCGAGGCGGAATGGAGTGCCTGCCTTGACACCAACCTCAAGGGTGCCTTCCTGGCGGCGAAACACGCGATTCCGCATCTGATCGCGAGCGGCGGCGGGTCGATTGTGAACACCGCCAGTAACGCCGGAATCCTGCCCCGCGCCCATGACCCGGTCTACTCCACCAGTAAAGGCGCCTTGGTCGCCTTGACCAAGTGTCTTGCGCTGTGCCACAGTCCTGACCGGATTCGCGTCAACGCCGTCTGCCCCGGTCCCGTGGGTGACACGCGAATGATGAACGCGGACTTGGATCGGGTCGAGGATCGTGAAGCGGCCGTTAAGCAGTTTATTAGCGCCAGTCCCCTGGCCCGCGCCGAAGGCCGAATGATCTCGCCCCAGGAGGTGGCCGCCGCGGTGCTGTACCTCGTTAGCGATGCCGCACAGATGGTGACTGGAACGCTGATCGCGATCGACGGAGGCAAATCGCTGGGAGTCCCACCCGCGGTGGCCCCGTAACCCTCTGCCTGTGACAACCGTCCTACATCACTCACCCGCGGTCCCGCACCATGTCGTTGTTCGAGCAATCCGAAAAAGCCAGTTTACGAAAGGTCCAGCCGCTTGCCGCGCGGATGCGACCGGCCACCCTGGATGAATTTGTCGGACAGCAGCAGTTCCTGGGTGAAGGCAAGTTGCTCCGCCGGCTATTGCAGGCGGATCGCCTGGGTTCGGTGCTGTTTTATGGCCCGCCGGGAACAGGCAAGACGACGCTGGCCCGGCTCTTGGCGACCGAGAGTCTCAGTCGGTTTCGTCAACTCAACGCGGTCACCAGCGGCGTAAAGGATGTCCGCGAGTTGCTTGATGAGGCACGTGAAGAGGTCGCCACCGGCGGCCGCAAGACGGTCCTCTTTGTTGATGAGATTCATCGCTTTAACAAAACACAGCAGGATGCCCTGTTGCCCGATGTCGAAGACGGTGTCGTGACATTGATCGGCGCGACGACGGCGAATCCGTTCTTTGCGGTCAATAGTGCCCTGGTAAGTCGCAGCCAGATCTTTCAATTTGAACCCTTGGCGGTTGCTGAGATCACATCGTTGCTCGCCCGGGCACTAGCCGATGTCGATCGAGGTTTGGGCCGCTACGAGGTCGAGGCGACGGCCGAGGCACTCGAGTATCTGGCGCGCGCTTGCGATGGCGACGCACGTCGGGCCTTAGCGGCGCTGGAGATTGGCGTGCTTTCATCGACGGACAAGCCGGTGCGATTTGATGCGGCGTTGGCGGCCGAGTCCGTCCAGCGCAAGGCCATCGAATATGACGGGTCGGGCGACACCCATTACGATGCGGCGAGTGCCTTAATCAAGAGCATTCGAGGCAGTGATCCGGACGCGGGCTTGTATTGGTTGGCACGCATGTTGGAAGGGGGCGAAGATGTTCGATTTCTTTGTCGTCGACTTGTGATCCTGGCCAGCGAGGATATTGGCAATGCGGATCCCCACGCGCTGTCGCTGGCGGTGGCTGCAATGCAGGCCTGCGAATTTGTGGGACTGCCCGAATGCCAGTTGACCTTGTCCCAGACGGTGACGTATCTGGCGTGCGCCCCGAAGTCCAATGCGGCGACCGTGGCGATTGGTGAAGCCCTCCGCGATATTCGCGAAGGCCGTTTGTTGCCAGTGCCCGTGGCATTGCGCGATGCGCATTACCAAGGCTCGAAACAGTTCGGGCATGGCGACGGCTATGAATATTCGCACGATGCCGAAGAGGGGGTCGCAGCACAAGACTACCTGGGGGTCGATCGAGAATACTATCGACCGGTCGATCGCGGCTTTGAACGCGAGTTAGCCGAACGCCTGACGTCGATCCGGCAGCGACTGCGTGCTGCCAAGACGGAATCACCGCCGTAGAGTGTGCTAGCGTGCTGGCAATCGGTCAGAAATCCGTCTAGTGTCCGGCATTCGCTTCGACTATTATCCGCCGCTCAGTGAGTCTGTTTGTCGACGCACTCGTCAAGGAGGACGATGTGGATACCCTCAAAACCGCGATCGTAGTTGTGCTTCTGTTGGCCGTTCTGTATGGCGTCTATGTCACGCTGAATCAGCCCGATCAGGAGGTCCCCGAAGAGATCGCGTGGGCTCAGCAGCAAACGGCGGTTCCCCTGCAGGTGGAATTTGGCGGAGGCGGCGATGCATCTCCGGGCGTCACTGCGTCCTTGGGCGACACCGAACCGTGGAATTCCGAACCACCGACGAAGGTGACTGATCTGGCGCCTGGCGCTGCGTACCCTGCAACCGCGAGCGAATCTCCCACGGCCGGGGCAGCGACGACCGCCGCGGTGGCTTCGCCAACCGTCCCGACATCCGAATACGGCCAGCCGCCACAAACTGCCGGGACGACCGCTGCGGTTGCCGCTCCGGACTTGCTCACACCGGGAAGCGTCGCCCCCGTTGGTCTGGAGCAATCTGCAGGCACCGAAACGTACGGCAGTCAGGCGCCGCCTTCGGGACAGCCGGCCAGTCAAACGGCGAGTGGCACGGCCGGCTACGGATCCGGCGGTCAGCTCCCGACGAGCCAGGCGCCGGCGGCCAACTCGACGGCCTCCGTCTATGCACCGGCGCCATCCCAGACGAATGCGCCCACCGGCAGCTACGGCGTGCCGGATGGGCTGGACGCGAATCCCGAAATGATCGCCGACACGGCGCCACCGGTCGCGGATTCGTACGGCGCGTCCACTTATGGTACGTCGACATCAGCTCAAGGCACCTCAAGCGCACCGGCGGCGACGGCAACGGCCGAGGTCGGCGCGAGCAGCGTGGATGTGGCGATCGACGAGGCGGAACTTCTAATCCAACAGGGGCAGCACTACGAAGCCCTCTTGAAATTGTCGTTCGCCTACGATCCGATTGGGATGTCTGCGGAAGATCGCCAAAAAATGCGCCGCTGGCTGGATCCGCTGGCGGCCAAGGTCATCTATTCAAAAGAGCACCTGATTGGCGCTCCCTATCAGATCCATGCTGGCGAGACCTTGCAGTCCATCGCCACGAAACATAGCGTACCTTGGCAACTGCTTGCCAACATTAATGGCCTTCGTGACCCGGCGGCAGCACAGCAAGGCATGTCAATCAAGGTCGTTCCAGGCCCGTTTCATGCGGAGCTCGATAGCGCCGCGAGCACGCTCACGCTCTTTGTGGGGCGGCTCTATGCAGGTCAGTTTGCCGTCACGATTAACGAGTCCAACGCGCCGCAGCCGGGCGAATACCAGGTCAACGACAAACAGCCGGGGCACTCCTACTACGCCGGCAATGCGCAAACCCTCTCGCCTGAGGATCCCCAGAATCCGTTCGGCGGCGTTTGGATCGATCTCGGTAACAACATCGCGATTCACAGCACGGCGAATTCGCCAGGGCAATCCGAACACCACGGTTGCATCAGCCTGGCTGCCAAGGATGCCAATGATCTCTATGGCATCCTCTCACTTGGCTCGAACGTGATCGTGCGGTAGTGCCGGCCCGGCGGCGAGAATGTTGACGGCCGCACCTTCGGAATCCGTCGGCTTGGCCGCGTTCTGCACCGGTGTGGCAGGCGGACGGACGAAGGACGCACTCGTCCAGGCACACCGCTCGCACCCACCGTCTGCCTGGCGCCGCAAGCACCATGTTCCATTCGCCGTCGAAACGGTATGATTTCAGGAATTCAAACACCACAAGGACTGGAAGTATGGATCCTGAACTGAGCAGCCGCGCCGATTCGATTCAACAACGCATTCTGCAGTTGCGAGACAGTCTTTGACTACGCGGGGAAACAGAAAATTGTCGCAGGGATTGAGGCGAGGATGGCCGCGCCCGATTTTTGGGACAATCAGGAAAAAGCACAGCAGGCCGTCGGCGAACTGAAGTCGCTCAAGACGCTCCTGACGCCGATCGAAGAGGCGCTGCAGGCGACCGAAGATCTAGCAGGTTTGCTGGAGATGGCGGCCGAGGATGAGGGCTTTGCGGCCGAAGTTTCGGGCGAAATCACTCGATTGGAAGGCGTCCTCGAAGAGCTCGAGTTGACCGCCATGCTGGATGGCCCCAACGACGCGGCCGGCGCGCTGATCAGCATCTATGCCCGGGATGGCGGGACCGATGCGAACGACTGGGCGGAAATGCTGCTCAGGATGTATATGCAATGGGCGCAAAAATCCGGCTATGCCTGTTCGCTGTTGGACCGCCAGGATGACGAGGTTGCGGGCATCCAAAATGCCTCCATTGCGATTCGCGGGCCAATGGCCTACGGGTACCTGAAGGGTGAGACGGGGATGCATCGACTCGTGCGCATCAGCCCCTTCAATGCGGACGGAAAACGTCAGACCAGCTTTGCGGCGGTCGATGTGTCGCCGGAGATTGCCGACGACGTTGATATTGAAATCGACAAGAGCGATGTGCGCGAAGATACGTTTCGCGCCAGCGGCGCAGGTGGCCAGCACGTCAACAAGACCAGCAGCGCGATTCGCCTGACCCATCTGCCGACCAATACGGTGGCCCAGTGTCAAAGCGAACGGAGCCAGCATAAGAATCGCGCCACAGCGTGGAAGATGCTCAGGGCCCGGATGGCGCGTGCCGAGGAAGAAAAGCGCGAAGCCGAAGATGCGGAGAAATATAAGAACAAGGCCCGTGTCGGTTTCGGTTCGCAGATTCGCAACTACTTTCTGCACCCTGATCAGCGCGTCAAGGATGCGCGGACCGGGCAGATTGTGGGGAGCTTCAATAGCGTGATGGATGGAAATATCCAGGAATTCTTGGATTCCTACCTGCGGTGGCGGATCGGAAAAGAGTGATCGCCATGACCACCAAGCCACCCGCGGGATCGTGATGACGCATCAAGCTGAGTCCCTTGAGATGTGCGTCACCGAGTCAATCCGGTTGCGGACCGATTTCGTCTGGCGAGGCGATCGCTACGCCCACGCTGTGACGTTGATCAACCCTCAGGGCGAGCATCTGTTGCTGGAGTCCGTCGAGGGCGATCCGCAGGATCCCTGGCCGCCAAGTCCCGCCTTTCAGCAACTGAGCATGCAGGGAGACGGGGCGCAGCGCGTCGCCTTCCTGGTTGGCATGGCGGGAAAGAGCCATTGGTCGATGAGCGTCGAGGTCGCTAGCGACCAACGCAGCATCGTGTTCGATGTCGCTTGCCGCATCCATCTTGCCGCCGACCGATTGTGCAGCAGCTATCGCGCGCCGAGTTTCGAGATCAACGATCCAGCGACCGCGGTCGCTGAAAAAGAATCCTGGTATTGCCGGCTGAAGCTCGACCCGACCTTGCCTCAGCACGCGCAAATGCAGAACCTTCCTGCCGGCCTGCTGCGGATGGAATGTCTGGCGGTACCCGGCACCCTACCGGGCACCGCACGTTGGAAATATGCCGTCACGGTCGCAGACGTGTAGCAGGGCGGCAGCCAGATTTGTCGCAGTTCCCGCGGAATGAATTCATGGTCTTGCCGCGGCAAATTGGAACGATCACCGAAGGCAAACAGCGGCCATCGACACCTGCGACATTGCTGGTCCTGCTAAACGCGCAAGTCGACGGTCTCAGCGAAGGCGTCCGCGTTCGCGTCTTGAGCACCTTCCGCTTTGATAATGACCGCGGTGACATCGTCATCCAGGACGGTC
>JAUIHJ010000768.1 GCA_030432015.1 bacterium | reverse complement strand
CGGCCGCACGGTAAACGTTCATTGTCATGCAGTGGAGCCCGCCATCGCCTTGGACGAGTGCCGTGCAGTCAATGCTGACAATCTTCCAGTTGGGGAGCAAGTGTTTGTAGACGGCCAACGACTGAGCTTCCTCTTCTTGAAAAGATGGGCCGTAGGAAGGGACGAGTAGAACACCGTTGGCCAGCACGACGTTCGCAAAGGTTCGCCATCGCCCGTCAGGTCTTGGAGGCATCGGGATTCGGTGAACTTGAAGTGGACCGCAGGCAGTTCTCAGCCCGCTTAACCGCTCGGCGTTGCGATCAAGAATCGCAGCGTTCTCCGGATCGTAGGCGGGCGGATAGGCGCCAACGACAACCGTGTCTGGTGCCGTAAAGGTCATGAAAACGTCGACGTGACCAGTCGGTTCGCCGATCAGGTTTTCCTGGCTTACGACTTGTTCGGCCCCGAAATAATCCCGGAATTGGTTGACTACATCGAGGCGAGATTTGCCGTCGCGCGTATTGTCAGCGAACAGCTGTTCGGAGGTCACGCATAGCCCGGCACCATTGCTGAGGAGATTGCCGTTCTGCATCAGGATCGGCACGTCGACCAACGGCCACCCGAGTGGCTCATGCAGGGCCAGCGGCACGTCGTTCAACGCGTTCGAAGCGGCATGGCGATAAACTGTATTCAGTGTTTCGCAACCGCCACCTTCGAACGACTTCACGACGAACGGGCCGTAATCGCGAACCCAAATGGTGTGGCTGGGAACTGATAGGAATCGGACGCGGTCCGAGTTGACGCCGGCAGCCGACAGGAAATTGCCCGCCGCTTGACGTCGTGCTTCGTCGGTTGTCAACACCGCGATATCAATGCTTCCTTCGACCGCGCGGGCGATCTCCGCAACCATCCCCTGAAGTGCGGGTATCGGCATTTTTCGATTTTTCAGAGTGGTTGGCCAGGCGATGAGCAGCAGATCGTGTCGCTCAAACTCGCCGGGCAGGACGCGTTGAAGCGACGGAGGTCGGCGGGGGCGTGCCAGAACGGTGCCAACGAGGAGTGCGACGACCACACTTGCAAAATACAGCACCCAACGCAGCCGCCACGCACGCCAGGGCGACCTGCTGCTATCCGGCAATTCATCGGGGGCGTCACCCCAACCGAGTTTTGTGGGGCCCATCGAGGGCGTGACCGGAGACGAACCGTGACTTCGGTCGACCATTATATTACCCTATACCGCAGTGTGCTTTCGGCGCGCAAATTGAGCGCTGAGGTATGCCAGACCGGCGAGTCAGTTCGTTGTCAGCGGAGGACTCGCCGGTCGTCTATTGATAGATCCGTAACCAGAGTAAACCGCGCGTGGCCCGCTCGGTTACGGATTTTTTTGGAAAATGACGATCCTTTTCGAGGGCCAGAATCCGCCCCGTATCGGCCTCTGGGCGCGGCGATCGGAATTGTTCGTTTTTTGGGGGCAATATGCGCTCGATTGTTCCTTGAGCGCGGACCGTCTGCTGGATTGATGCGACCAGCACAATCGCATTCTCGACCCGGTGCATAGCGCCGACAGTCTGTTTCCAGCTCCAGGCAAAAATCCAGACAAGACACAAATCGCTCCAGACAAGACACAAATCGCTCCAGACAAGACACAAATCGCTCCAGACAAGACACAGACCGCTCCAGCCAAGACACCGCTCCAGACAAGACACAGACCGCTCCAGCCAAGACACCGCTCCAGACAAGACACAGACCGCTCCCGCGCTGACACAAGACACAGCCAAGAAACGCTGACACAAAAGACACAGCCAAGACACAGACCACTCTAATTAGACGGCTCCGATTGCGGTGCGAACTGCGAGTTCGCGGTGATCTATGCCAATTGGCACTCGCCAAGAATCCCCAAGGTCCATCCCGAATTCATTTCAGATGCGGACCAGAAGGCATATTTTCCGTGTCGCCACCCTCGAGGCCGGGGCCAGCGGCGCTGACGATTAGCCCGGCGACACGATGCTGATACACGCGGACTCGAGAAATTTCCGGCGTGCGCGGCTGGCGGGGTAAAATGGTTCGCTGATGGCATCCCAACAACTCACCGGCTGCGCTGACGACGCGAAAGGTTTGGCGAAGCAGAGTTAGCCGGCACCACCATCCTTCATTGGCGACGAAGGACACCGGCCGGAATGCATTTGGGACTCCTCGTTGTGTCGACTGATCCGCGGCGATCCCATTCCTAATGGCTGGTATTGTCGAGCAATCACCTCCATCTGCGGACGGTCAATTCACGGGGTCGCCAGAATAGGGCGCAGGGGCGTGACCGGCGATTTTGGGAATACAAGGGAGTTGCCTGCCACCCGATAAACATTCATCGTCATACAATGTAGACCACCGTTGCCATGGGCTAAGTCGGAGCAATCGATGCTGGCAATCCTCCAGTTTGGAAGCACTCGCCGGTACACCTCGAGAGACCGATCTTCCGCGCCTTGAAAGGCCTCGCCGAAGGTCGGGACAATCAGTACTCCGTTGGCCAGCACGATATTTGTAAAGGTACGCCAGCGCCCGTCAGGGCGTCGAGGCATGGGGATTCGGTGGACCTGAAGAGGCCCGCACGCGGTTTTCAATTCGCTCAACCTCTGAGCGTTGCGATCGAGGATGGCTGCGTTTTCTGGGTCGTAGGCTGGCGAGTAAGCACCGACGATTACCGTGTCCGGTGCGGTGAAGGTCATAAACATGTCAACGTGCCCAGTCGGTTCTCCGATCAGGTTCTCGAGGCTTACAACCTGTTCTGCGCCCATGTACTCGCGGAATTGGCTTGCAACGTACGAGCGAGGCTCGCTGTTGCGTGTGTTGTCGAAGAACAGCTTTTCGGTCGTCACACACAGACCGGCTCCGTTACTTAGGAGATTGCCATTCTCCATGAGAATTGGCGTGTCGACCAATGGCCAGCCGAGTTGGCCATTCAGGGCGATCGGCACGTCATTCAATGACGGTGAGTCCGAATGGCGATAATCGGTATTCAGCGTCTCGCAACCGCTGCCTTCAAAGGACTTAACCACAAATGGGCCGTAGTCGCGAACCCAAATCGTGTGGCAGGGAGCTTGCCAGAATCGGAGTTGGTTCGTGGCGATTCCAGATGCAGACAGGTAACGGGCCGCAGCCTGGCGCTGTCGCTCGTCGATGGTCAAGACCGCAACGTCAATACTGCCTTCGACGGCGTGGGCGATATCGGCGATCACTCTTCGAAGTTCGGGGATCGGAACGTTGGGATTCGACGAATTCGTCGGCCAGGCGACAAGCAGCAAATCGTGTCGCTCAAATTCGCCAGGCAGGACACGTCGCGACGACGGCTGTAGATCGGTGCGAGCCAGAACCGCACCAACGAGGAGTGCAACGGCCACACTTCCGCAATACAGCACCCGATGCGGTCGCCATGCTGGCCAAGCTGGCCAAGCTGGCGTGTTCCGACCAGGAGGTTCAAACGGGGAACCGTTCCAGCCGTGTCGTTTCAGGTCCACCAAGGGCCTGACCACAGTCGAATCGAAGCGTTGGTCGGCCATCGTCTTATCCCAAGCCACAGTGTGTTTTCCGCGCGCGATGTGCGCCAGACCGGCGAGTCAGTTCGTTGTCAGCGGAGGACTCGCCGGCCTTCAATTGAACAACCCGTAGCCAGATTGAACCGCATCCGCGGCACCCCGTTTCGGGATATTTGGCAAAAAGACAATTGTTTTTGGGGGATGAAGCTGTCCCAAATCCTGCCTGCACAAGATGCCGGACGATGTTGGTCGCTTTTTGGCGGATCTTGTTTCTTTCAAGTAGT
>JAUIHJ010000027.1 GCA_030432015.1 bacterium | reverse complement strand
ACATGCCGAGATTAAAGCTAGCTGAGCGAATACCCCCACCGGAAAACGCCAAACCAACCAGGTCGCCCTGGATCCGCTCCCGGGCGGCTTGCTCCGAGTCGCTCGCGTCAGGATGAGTTGCGTCGCCGCCGCCGCCGCCGCCGCCGCCGCCGTCGCCGCCGTCGTCGCCGTCGTCGCTGTCGTCGCCGCAGGGCGCGTCGTCAGCCTCACACTCCGTGGACGACGTTTGCGGATACCCGAGACCGACGGCGATCCGTCGACGTGCGATTTCGTCTAGCTCGGTATCAATAACCAGCGGCAGATCAACAACTTCGCTGACTTCGTGGCCAAACTGCCGCATCGTGGTAATCCCCTAAATTCGTGGTGCGTGGTTCATGGTGACCAAGCAGCGATCGAATTTCAAGCAAGGTTGCGAATTTGGTCCCGAACTTCTCGGCCGTCGGGGACCCGGCGAGGGCATCTTTGCCGCATGGGAAAGAAATGCAGCCTACTCCGGCTTCGCGCGCACCCAGGACTCGTTGAACGCAGCGTGTTTCATGCTCTTGCCGCCGGCCACAAAATAGCTGTAGACAACATGAATCGTTCCGTCCTGGCCTTGAATGACGGCTGGATAGTGGTAGGCCCCCGCATCGTGATGCTCGAGGTGCCGCGTCCATTGCCACGTCTGCCCCTCGTCCGCAGAAATGGAGACAGCCAGACTTTGACGATCACGGGTGGTGTCGTTGTAAACCAACAGCCAGTGGCCATTGGCAAGCCGAACCCCATCGACACCCGCTCCTGGGTTCGGCAAATCGCACACGCCGACCGGCCCCCAGGTCAGCCCGTCGTCTTGGGATTCGGCGGTGCGGATGCGATTGAGGGGCCCATTTTCGCGCATGAACGCGACCAGGCTGCCGTCATCGCGTCGCAGGACGCTGGGTTGGATGTTGCCAAATCCGATCAACGGTTTTCCGGCGTACCAGGTCAGGCCGCCGTCGTCGCTGATGGCCATGATCGACATGGAAAACGTGTCGGTATAGAGCGGCAACAAGATGCGGCCGCTGGGTAGAACCGTCGGTTTGCAACGGGGCTGCCATCCCAGTCGTTGATAGAGCTTATTTCCCAGTCGAGCTCGCACCTCGCGAATCTCCGCCTGTTGCTCCTTGGAGAGAACCAGGCTGATCGTACCGAGTGTCTTGTCGAGCACGTTCAGGGCCTCGCCCCGAAAATCGTCCGGCTTGAGCAAGATCAGGCCTTCGCGCTTCCAGGTTGGCGGGCCAGCCTGTTGAAAGTTGGACGAGACCTTGAAATTCGTCAGGCACGACTCCCAGGTGTTGGCCAGAATGGTGGGCCAAAAAAGCCATAGCTCGCCACGCGCGTCGATCATCATGCACGTGTTGCAGTCTGGGAAGCCGAGACGGTCCGCCATCAAGAACGCATCGCTCCAGGTCGCCGCGCCCCGCTTCCGTCGCGCTCCATAAACGGCAACGTCGTCGGACCGGCGTTCGCCCGACCCGCGATACCAGGAGACCAAGAGATCTCCATTGGGACATTCCACAATCCCGGGCGCGTGGTTATGTTCCGCGTGCAATGGAAAGATAAGCTCGGCATCAAAACGAGGCGCGCTTACCGGGTCGGCGCCCAGCAGCATCAGGGTTGCTGCGAATATCGCGTTCATGGTGTCCTCACAAGGTATCCAAGGTATCCGCCGACAGACGCATCGACATCAATCACGCTGGATCAATGTGCAGAGCGAGAATGGCAGACCATCAATCTCAAATTGCAATTCTGCGTAGCGGGCAAGGTGCCCCTTTTCAGGTCGCTCGACCTTCGCGGAAAACGCGTCGCCATCGGCCTCCATCGCTTGGGACTCCCAGGTCGCGTCGCGAAAGTCGGTCGTCTCCGACCGCGCGACCCACAACCTGACGGCCTTCGGTATCTGCGACGAATCAACGCGCAATGAAAGTCCGCCGGGGCCTTCGCCGAACTCCCACGCCAGTTCGGGCATCGGCCTGCGCGCCGCCGTATGTTTGAAGAATGCCGCCACCGTGGTCAGCGCACCGACGCGGCCGCCGTCCAGGCCATGCCCGGCGTTGGGAACTTGCAGAATAAATTTGGGGCCTACCAAGTCGTCCCAATACAGCCGCATGGCATCGACGACCCAGTAGCGATCGTTGGTTCCATTGACCAAGAGCTTGGGAAGTGTCAGCTGCTTTCGATAGGTGTATGGGTCCATCATTTCACGCAACCGTCGTTCGCGCGGCGACTCTTCGCCGGCATTGATCAGGCCTTTGCTCGTGTAGTCAATAATCTGCTCGCTATATTTTCCCCACGACTCGAGCTGGTGGGTCATCTGTGGTCGAAAGTTCAGCACATCGATCACGATCGGGGCCGTTCCAATCACACGTTCGTCCACGACCGGTGTCAGCCAACTGGTCCAACCACGCTTCGAGGCACCGGTGACCACGAACCCTTCGATCTTGGTGTCCCATTTTGTCTGGGCCACTTCTTCGATCGCATCCATCGCCTTGACGGCGCTCTTGGCCATGGCAAACAATAACGGCCACGTCTCGTCGCCGGTTTTGAGATAACGCAGCCATGTTTCGGTAATCAGGTCGTCTTCCGAACGGCCGTCCAGCAGCGGCTGATTGGGAACCTGGTGCAGCATTGCCACGCGAGCACCGGCCGCTTTGGCAAGTTGTAAACCCATTGCCCGTTCGGCCAAGCCGGGCGGCCGACCGGTCCGGCCACCCGTGATGAACAGCAGGACATGCTGGGGATGTTGGAGCACCTTGGGTTCATAAACAAAAAGGTTGTGCTTCCAAATGATGTCGTGCCAGGTTTGCGACGTCAGTGCGATCTCGTGAATCGTGCTGTCGCCAACTTGCTGCGACGCGGAAAGCTGCCAACTGAACACGTTCTCCGGCCGCGCAACATAATCACGAAGGGCGGTGGGGACATCATGGGCAAGGGCATCTGCCTTGCTGTCGGCCGCTGGGGGGGCGTCGTCGGCGATCGCCACATCGGCAACAGCCAGAAGCCAGGCTCCTGAGGACAACAGGGGGAATGCAACGCAAAGGAGGGCGTGTCGCCAGGTCGAAAAGGTCATTTGGATCTCGCTGGTTGCTGGAATGCTGGTGGTTCGTTACGGGTGCCTTACGGCTTCTTCAGTGCACTGACAGGCAGTTGGAAACGATGGGTCACGTCTCCATCAATGGTGATGCACTCAAACGTTACGTTGGGATCATCTTTGGTCGTATCGAATCGCATCAGACCAAAAGAACAGGTCTTGTTGTAACCCCAGATTAGGCCGGGCGTTTTGATGACGCCGTGGGTGTGCCGATTGGTCAACCGAGAGCTCTCGAATTCGTAAAGGTCGTAGCCGTTGGGACGCTCGGTTGTCCGCAAGTCCGTCCGATGACGATCGGCGGCGATCAGAAACAGGCCCTCGATATTGTGCGTTTCAACGAACGAAAAAATCTCTTCTCGCTCTTCGGGAAAACCATCCCAAGGGTCTTTGCTACCCGGTTTGACCCCGGCAGTCCAGGGTACCGGCGACGCAAGCACTTTGAACGTCGCCGTCGAGTTTTTCAAAGTTTCGAACAGCCAGGCTTTCTGCACCGGGCCTAGCATCGAGCCGCCTTGACGGTCGCGGTAGTAGCGACCGTCGAGCATGATGAAGTGCACGTCGCCAATGGTGAAATCGAACCAGCATCCGGGCTGCTGCCGGCCGCCTCCGTAGGATGGATTAACCCAGTTCTGGCGAAATGTGTTCCAGACGGATCGCTTCCAAGGGGGCGACTCGATTGCCGGCCCGGGCACGCAATCGTTGGTCCCGAAGTCGTGGTCGTCATAGATCGCAAAGGTCGAGGTCGATGCGGTGAGCCGTCGCCATTCCGGTCGAGCTTGCCGGCGATAATAACAGTAGTGCTGGCAAAGCATGTGTTCCGGCTGGTCGATGTAGACATTATCGCCCAGCATCAGTAAGGCAATTGGGTTGGTTGCGCCGATCGTGTCCCACATATGCTCCCACATGGGTACGTATCCGGCCCCGCCACCAAACGCGACGGAGAACTTTCCAGGGGCACCAGGGCGCGGAAACGTCGAAAATCGAGTCCGCTCGGCCTCGACCGCTTCGCCGTCAATCAAGACCTGATAATCATATCGGGTCGCTGGTGCCAGGCCGTCGACCGTGACCACCGCCGTGAAGTCCGTCTCTGCCGCGGTCTCGACGGCATCCGATGTGCGGTTATCAATCTTGATCCGCACCTCCGCGCCCGTCGTGGTCCGGACCCAAAATGAGGCTCGGCGATCGGTGACCGCGCCCACCATCGGGCCGTGAAGCAATCGGAGCTTCGGCTGCGCCGGAGCGGCACGTTGATAGGTATCCGTTTCGTATAGCGGTTGCAGCAGCTCGCGGGGACCTGCCGCCAAGCGGCCAAACGGCAGTCCGGCGTCGAGGGCCGCCTGCGCGTGTTGCTCGGCCAATGCGACGTCACCCTGCTTGAGCGATGACATCATGCGTACAAATCGTGTTTCGGGATCGTCATGGTCCGCCTTCTCGAGTTCTTTTTCTGCCTTCTTGAAGTTTCCTGTGGCAATCGCCTGCGTGGCATTGCGGTGCGGGTCGTGCTGAGCTACCACATCGGAAGTGAGCACGATAATGGCCAGGCAGACGCATAACGGCGCGATTGCGCGTTTCATTGGTTGCATGATGTTCCTTTTGAAACAGAATGTGGCAAATGACAAGCGCACCGCGCGAAAAGTGACTCAGCCGCTTGCCGGTTCGTCAGGCCTGGAGCCCGCCTGATGTTCCGCTTCGGTCCGCAGTTGCGGTTGTCAGACCGTGAGGCACTGCGATCCGCCGCATGGAGACGGCAGCGACTTTGAAGTGAGTTGTCCTTGTGTCGTTCGTGCCGCGGCGTCCCCAACGTTCCCCCCCTTGCCTCATGGCGGCGTGAGGCTCGTCGATCTACGGCGCCTGATTATAGTGGGCCGGCGCGCCGCGTGGGCACGTTCGACCGCGGAGAAGTTATCAAATTTTGCCGAAGATGCACACGGCTCGGGAACACGTTAAACTTGGGCCGCCGGAATTCGCCAGGCAGTTCGAACAGCATAACCCTGATTCGGATGGCGGCACCCCTCCTTCACATCACGAGAATCCGTCCATGAAAATCCCCACCTTGATCGCAGGCTGGCTCGTCCTTTCCCTCGCCGTGTTGAGCACCGCTGCCCGAGCAGACGAACGCGACGCCGGGTTTGCACCGCTCTTCAACGGCCAGGATCTCGCCGGCTGGGTGGCGGTCAACACGGCACCTTCGACCTGGAGCGTCGACAACGGGATGTTGATCTGCACGGGTAAACCGATTGGTGAACTCCGCACGACTCGGATGTATCAGAATTTTGTGATGGAATTGGAATGGCGACATATGAAACCGGGTGGCAATGCGGGCGTCTTCGTGTGGGCGGACGACATCACGGCCCGGGGCGTCCCTTTTCACCGGGGAATTGAAGTTCAGGTCCTGGAAAACGCCTATGGCAACACTCGCAGCCATACGACGCACGGCGATATTTTCCCGATCCACGGCGCGACGATGACGCCCATCAATGGCCGGGGCGGCAGCCGAGCGTTTCCAATTGAGAATCGGTCCAAACCGAGTCCCGAATGGAATCACTACCGCATCGAATGTCAGGACGGCGCCATTGCGTTGTCCGTCAACGGAAAGGTCGTTACCCGCGGAAAGGAATGCAGCCCCCGCAAAGGCTACATCTGTCTCGAATCGGAAGGCGGGGTCGTGCATTACCGAAACGTGCGCATCAAAGTCATGCCCGACTCTCCGGTCGCGGCGCAGCACGTCGCCACCGCCAACCGCGATTATCGTTGCCTGTACGACGGTATCGGCCTGGCGGGCTGGAAAGCCGAGGGAGACGGCTGGCAACCCAAGGACTGGGTGCTGTCGTACGCCGCGACCACGGCCGGGTCGTTGACCACCACCGAAGAATTCGGCGACATCGGATTCGTCGTTGATGTCCGGCTTGCGGGCGATTCAAGCGGACAACCGAAAGCAGGTCCCGCTGCGCGAATCAACATCCGCGGGGCGCAGATTCCGATCAATCGCGATGATCCTGCCCTGGGCAAGCATCTGGTGAAGGGGCGCGGTTGGAACCGATTCACGGGCGCGTTGCGAGGAAACCAATTGACGCTCCACATCAACGGCGAACCGGTCCTGGCAGATCAACCGACCGATGCGTTGCCACGCGGCAGGATGCAGCTGATCACGGAATCGCCGCTCGATTTTTGCAACATCTACGTACGCGATCTTCAAGAATAATCGGGAAGGATCAAGGCGATGGAACACGATACGGCCTTCCAAATGTCGGCCTCCAACATCCGTTTTGGCCACGGCACGACGGCTGAAGTTGGCATGGACCTCCGGGAAATGGGAGCTCGCCGCACCCTGCTGGTGATCGATCCCAGGCTGCGCACGCTGCCGCCGGGCGAGGTCGCTGTCGCATCGTTACGCGAGCATGGCGTGGACTTCGAGATCTTTGACGACGTCGAGGTCGAGCCGACCGATAGCAGTTTTCAGCGGGCGGCTGAGGTGGCCGCGGCCGGCAAGTTTGATGCGTATGTCGCCTTGGGTGGCGGCAGCACGATTGATACCGCCAAGGCCGCCAATCTCTATGCGACCTATCCGGCGGACTTCTTGCGTTACGTCAATGCGCCGATTGGGCAGGGTGAGCCGGTTCCTGGGCCGCTTAAGCCACTGATCGCCATTCCCACGACGGCCGGCACCGGCAGCGAAACGACGGGCGTGGCAATTTTTGATTATGTCGAGAAGCAGGCCAAGACGGGCATCGCACACCGCTTTCTCAAGCCCCTGCTGGGTATTATTGACCCCGACAACACCCGTACGATGCCCGCCGCCGTGGCAGCGGCGACCGGCCTCGATGTGCTCAGCCATGCGTTAGAATCCTACACGGCGATAGCATACGACCAGCGTCCCAAACCGGCCAGCCCGCTGCATCGCCCGGCATACCAGGGGGCGAATCCAATTAGCGACCTCTGGGCGTTGCATGCGCTGGAGATGGTTGCGGAATTTCTGCCCCGCGCCGCACGTGATACGTCCGACGACGAAGCCCGCGGGAAGATGATGTTGGCGGCGGCAATCGCCGGAATTGGTTTTGGAAACGCGGGTGTGCACCTGCCCCACGGCATGTCGTACCCCGTGGCGGGCAATGTGCGAGACTTTCTTCCGGCGGGTTATGATGCCGATCATCCCATGGTCCCACACGGAATTTCGGTGATCTTGAATACGCCGGCGGTTGTCCGCTTCACGGCACCCACATCGCCACAGCGTCATCTGCGCGCCGCGGAGGCGCTCGGCGCTGATACCCAGGGCGCGACACACGACGATGCCGGCGAGATCCTGGCCGGTTGCGTCATCGACTTCATGCGATCGCTGGAAATGCCCAATGGCTTGCGGGCCGTCGGCTACACGGCCGAGGACATTCCGTCGCTCGTCGCCGGTACGTTGCCGCAACACCGCGTCACCAAACTTTCGCCCCGACCGGCTGGTGAAGCGGAACTCGCGGAGCTGTTCCAAGAATCGTTAACGGTCTGGTAATCTTCGGACGGACGATGATTTGATCGGGTTTGGGCTACGACGCGAGCTAGGCCGTTCATCCGCTACTCGTCTTTGGGACGCAGGCGATATTCCTGCCATTTGGCAATCGCCAGCTGACGGTCTTCATCATTGGCAAACCCCAATGTCTGGCCGTCAAAGACAACGGGCTCCTGGATCCTGAGACGGCCGTATCCGAATTCGGCGGGATCGGATTTGGTCAGTGCCAGCATGGCCGCTAAGACGACATCGCGCACTTGAATCTTGTATGTCAAGTTGTTCAGCCGATAGCTCGAAACCACGGTCTTGTCCGCCATGATCGGTTCCAGGATCGCGACGTCAGCGAGTTCGCCAAACCTGGCCAGGCAAAGCACGGCAAAGTAGCGGTCATAGCGATCAGCCTCAACCGGCCGCTTGGCCAGCGCGCGGGCGCGTGGCAGCGACTCGGGAATATTGTGCTGCAAGGCCATCAGCAAGAGTTCGTTCGCAGGAACGGCGTCGTTGCGTAGAATCCAGGCGGCGAGCATTTTGCGCATCATCCCACCGTGGGTCTCGGAGCCCATCGCGTTTTCGAAAGCGCCCTGCTGGCAGAGACTCATCAGCGACGTATGCGTCGACTTGTGGAGAGGTATTTCCTGATTGGTCGCGACGAACAAGGCCGCCGCGATCTGCGAAAGTTCGTGTTTGGCCCCGAAGATCTGCACACTGAAACGCAGTCGTTGGCAATGCCGCGCCAGCACATTGGCCGCCTCGTCTCCGGTCAATTGTTCCGCCGCCATCAATTCACGTTCGGCGCGCTGCATCGCGGCAAAGAGCGGCCGTGAGTTGGCGGTGCGACCCACGAGTTCACGAAACCGTTCCCAGCCGGGAAGGCCATAAGAGCCTTCGCCTTCCGTTGAGTTCTCGAACGACTCCAAGCGATTCTGGAAATCCAACTCGTGAACGACCGAGAGGACAAGTTGGCTGCGCTGGCGGACTTCGCGGTTGTCGCTTCGGCTGGCACGCTCCAAGTGGGCGATACCAGGCAAACCCAGCATAATCAGTTTGGCGGTCGCACGTTCCCGGACGGCAAACTGGTCGGAAGCCAACTCCGCGACGAGCTGCCGCGCGATGGCGTCGGCTTCACGCTGTTCGGGCTGGTCGCCCACTGGCTTGGGTGGGGGCTCCGCGGGATCCAATTCGCCCTGGGCCGGGACGGGCGATTCCTTCGTGGGCGAAGGCCCTGACTGAGCCCATGCCCCGGGGAGCCCAAATTGCAGGCCGAGCCACACAACGAAACAGGAAACGACTCGATTGCACTTCAATGCACCATCTCCGCGATCACATTGTCGACATGCTTCGCGCACGTCGTTCTCGGCAGCAGACTGACAAGCCGTTATTTTAGGCCGGCCAGCCTGGTTGCGTCTAGCGAAGTCCCCAGCAGACGTGTCCACATTTGACCATATGCCACACATTCGAGGTAACCACGAATCAAACGATTCCAATCTCGCGACCCACGGTGAATCGAGCGAGAACACGTCGCTTGCGGGGCGTCCGAAGGTTGAGTTGCGCGATCAGCAAAGGCATCCGGTTTATTCCGACAGGGCTGCGAGCACGCCATAATTTCAGCGCCACAAGTTTGCTGAAGCGGATCTAAATGGTTGCTGTGCAGGTCCCGGCCCACTACAATCGCCAGTAACAGGGATTTGCGGCCGCTTGCAGCCTCCAACTGCTAAAGAGCCATGTATACAGCCGCAGTCTGCCATCCTGGATGGAGACGCGGCTTTTTTTTTTCGGCTTTGCGAATGCCCTGAGCACCAACGTGGAGTCGTCCTCACATGCAGAAATCAACCACCTTGCCACCGGCCCCCAAAAAAACTCGCGGTGAATCGACCCTGGCGGTCCACGCCGGCGAAGATCGTCAAAAATTGGGTGATTCGATTACCGATCCGATCATCTGCGCCGCCACGTTCACCTTTGAAAATACTCAGGCCGTGGTCGACTTCATCGAACAGAAGCAACCGCGCGAAGAATACGGTCGCTACGGAAATCCCGGCGAAAAAGTCATTGAACGAAAATTGGCAGAGCTCGAGAATGGCGAGCATGCGCTGTTGTATTCAAGCGGGATGGCGGCGATTGTCGGTCTGCTGATGACCAAATTGAGTGCTGGCGACGAGGTGGTGTTTTTCGACGAGTGCTACCATCGCAGTCGCGAATTCTGCACCAAGCACTTGTCACGGTTTGGCGTGGTGACTCGCCAGGTCAAGGCCTGTGACTACGAGGCGATGGAAGCGGCGGTCAATGATCGCACGAAATTGCTCGTCAGTGAATCCCCGACGAATCCCCATCTGAGTATCGTCGATCTTGATCGGTTCGCCGAGATTGGCCGCCGTACGGGCGTCGAGACTTTGATCGACGCGACATTGGCCACGCCGTACAACGTTCGGCCCCTGGACCATGGTGTCGATTATGTGCTGCATTCGGCCACAAAGTATCTGGCCGGACACAACGATGTGCTGGCGGGCGCCTTGATCGGCGACCATGAGAAGTTGGCGCCGGTCCGCGCCCTGCGCGGTGTCATGGGCGCGGTAAACTCGGCACACAACATCTATCTGCTCGAACGCGGCTTGAAGACATTCGGCATTCGCATGCAGCGGCAGAACGAAAATGGCCAGGCCGTCGCGGAGTTCCTGGACGGTCATTCGCGTGTCGAACGTGTTTACTATCCGGGCCTGGAATCTCATTCCTATCATGAGATCGCGCGCCAGACGATGCGTGGCTACGGCGGGTTGGTGACATTCCTGGTAAAGGATGCCGACTGGCGGGAAACGGGCAGGATTGTCGATTCCGTCAAGATTCCGCGGATTGCGCCCAGCTTGGGTGGCGTCGAATCTCTGATCGAGCAACCGTTGGTGATGAGCTACTACGAATGCTCGCCGGAAGATCGTCGGCAGTTCGGTATTCCCGACAACATGATTCGCATGTCGTGCGGGATTGAGGACAAGGAAGATCTCATCGCCGACCTGCAGCAGGCCTTGGACGCATGAAATTTCGTACCCGCTCGATTCACGTTGGCAATGAACGGGATCCCGAAACCGGTGCGGTCGTCCCGCCAATCCATGTCGCCTCGACCTACGTCCAACATCAGGCGGGCGAGTGGCGCGAATTTGACTATGGGAGGAGTGGAAACCCCACCCGCAAGGCGCTTGAGCGCACCATCGCGTCGCTGGAAGGCGGCACGCACGCGTTGGCTTTCGCATCGGGAATGGCGGCCACCCACGGCGCGACCATGCTGCTGGAAAGTGGCGACCACATGGTGGCCGGTGCGGATATCTACGGCGGTACCTACCGGTTGCTCCACAAGATCTTGAGCCGCTCCAACGTTGGCATCACATTGGCCAACAGCCGCGATCTCGAGGAATTGGAGCGTGCCATCACGCCGCAAACGAAATTGCTGTGGCTTGAGTCGCCCGGCAACCCGCTCATGTCCATCACAGACCTTGCCGCCTGCGTCGAAATTGCCAAGCGGCACAAACTGCTGACGGCGGTCGACAACACGTTTGCGACCCCCGTGCTTACGCGGCCTTTGGAGTTGGGGGTCGATATCGTGATGCACTCGGCCACCAAGTATCTCGGTGGCCACAGCGATGTGCTCGGCGGCGTCCTGGTGGTGAACGATGACGAACTGTTTGATCGGCTCTACTTCACGCAAAACGCCACGGGCGCGGTGTTGGGCCCGTTCGATTCCTTTCTGGTCTCGCGTGGCCTGAAGACCCTGGAACTGCGGGTGCGCGAGCAATGTCGAACGGCTGAGAAGATCGCAGCGTTCCTCGACGCCGACGCGCGCATCGGGCGCGTCCTGTATCCTGGCTTGCCCGGCCACCCAGGGCATGACATTGCCCGTCGCCAGATGTGCGGCGGCTTTGGCGCGATGCTCAGCTTCGAAGTGGCGGGAGATTTTGAAACCGCGAAGCGCGTTGTTCAGTCGACCAAATTGTTTCAATTGGCGGTCAGCCTGGGGGCCGTCGAGTCGCTGATCGAGCAGCCAGCCTCGATGTCGCATGCCAGCTATGATGCGGCCGATCGCGCGAAGCACGGCATTGCCGACGGACTGATCCGGATCTCGGTCGGACTGGAGGACGCCGACGACTTGATCGCGGACCTCGACCAGGCCTTCGACCGCTAACGCGTCCGCCGCTCACCAGGGGCCGACGCGCTTGTCACACCGTGGCCCTGGCGCGGATTTCTCAGTGCCCGCGTCAGCGCAATTGCAGGTACCCGAAGCCGGCCGGCTCGGGGGTGGTCGCGGCCGGTTCGGTCCATGACTGAAAGCCGACGCCCGGCACGGTCCGTTGCAGCCCGATGGCCCACGTGGTTGCCCGCTCACGCGGGCTGGCATGTAGACTTGCCAGCGAAATCGCAGCTTCGACGATCCATTCGTCGCGGGTCGCATCGGCCGCAACGAACCACTGCGGGTTCCAGGTTGGGTCGTCCCAGCACGCGTCGCCGGCCCACCCACGGTGGTCGATTGTCAGGCGATAGTAGGTGGCAAAGTCGCGGTCGACGTCGACCAGGATTTCGACTCGATCGTGACGCGAGAGATCCGGGTCGCGGGGACGCGGCTGATCGTCCACGACATAATCCACACCCGGCGCCTTGCGGCACCGCGCCGCGATATAAAGGTATTCGTGGTCATAGGCCAACTGCACCGTTGCAGGCCAATCTTCGTCGTCTTCCAGTCGGCTCCGCAGGGCGACGCCCTTGTTGTCCTGCCACACGGCGTCGTCCAACACGCCATCCAGCTTGGGTTGAGACAAACTGCGTTCGCAGGCGATCAGGGTCTTCGGCGGCAAACCCTTGCCGTTGGCCAGCCATAGTTCCCCGCGTGCACACTGCGACCAACGGTCGGCACGATGACTGCGTGCCAGCCCGGCGAAGAGGTGATTCGCCTCGCGGTGCTGGCGGCTGGCACGGTGGGTGGCGGCGATCGCGAATTGAATCGACGGGTCGGCAAACAGGGAGGGACGTGTTTGCCGAATCTGTTGGGCCAACTCGAAAACGGCGGCCGCCCGTTGCGACGGCGCTCCGCTGGCGAGCCCACCCGTTTGACGACTGGCCAGTTGAAAACCCGCCTGGCCGTGCGGATCGGCATTGTCAAGATGAACCAGTGGCTGTGTCCCGGTCGGCATCGCTCTGGCCAGGGCGGGCTGCACGCGTTTGGCCGTGCGACCTCGGGTCAGGCCACGGTCCGCCATCTCGCTGCTGGCGTGGTACTTGATTAGCCATACCAAAGCGGACTCGGCCAGTGGGTGATCCGGGTGATGGGTTGCCAGGGTGCGCAATACATCGGCGGCCAAATCGTAGTTTCCGCCTGCCAAATAGCTCTGTGCCACTTCAAACAGCGTCATGCAGGTGGCGCTTGAGTCGAGTCCATCGGTCAGGTCATCGAGTTGCGCCACCCAGCTGATGCCCTCGGAAGGATTTTCACGATTACGTGTCAACAGTTGGTCAACCGTTCGACGACGCCGCGCAGCCTTGGTCAGCGATGCCAGATCATCGTTTGAGCGGGTTGTTAGTTGGCGCCGGGCCGCGCCAGGGCCGACCATCAACCCGCTAAAGAAGTCTCGCGTGCCAGCCTCCTTGGGCGTTTCGTTAATCAGCAGTTGAAAATCCAGTTTCGAATGACTGATCTGCCAGTCGTCAAACACCAGGCCGCGTGTCTGTGCGGCCGCATCGGCCAATGAACTTCCCAGCCGTGTCGCCAGGCGCGATGTCTGCAAGGTGATCGTGCCGGATTGCCCTTCAGGCAAGATGCCAAAAACCTTCTTCACCTTCCAGGGGCTCAACTGCGTCACCATCTGCTGTTCGGGAAATGCAGCCGGATCTGCGGCACGACGGACGGCGGCCAGTACGATTTGATTGATAACATGGGCCAGCGGATCCTGCCCATCCGGGCTGGCATTTTCGGTGACGATGACCGACGGTTGCCATTGCCGGATCTTGCGTGCGACCAGTTCTTCCATTCTGGCGATGGCTTGATCGTCGTTGACGATATTCCAGCCGCCAATAATGGCCTCGATCGGCATGTGCAGGCCCGGCTGGCGGAGAGGAAATTGCCAGGCGGTTCCGCTATGGCTGCCCCCAAGCTCGGACACCGCCGCCTGAGTGCGCTGCTCGGCCGACGATTCTTTTTGCTCGGGAGTCTCGATATCGCGTCGGCTCAGAATCTCGACGGCGGCCAGATAGCCCTCGTCGCCACTCAGCCTCGCAAGTAATTCGAGGGGAAGTCGTTCAGGCTCGCTGATCACGGTGAGCAGTGCGGCGCGGCGGACGCCGCCGTATTCGCATTGCGGATTCCAGGTGCGGCCGCCATCGCGGGTCGCGAGTCGCGTCCCCATGGCCCCCACCGCCCACCCGTGTTGCGCATCAATGAAGGACAGCGCAGCCAGCGGCAGGCGTTGATCGGTATTGAAGAGTTCCCAGGTCTGGCCGGCATCGGCCGAGTGAAGCACGCGGGTACCCGGTCCGCCGGCAATCCAAACATGCCCTGCGGCCGCTGCGACTGCATGAAAGTCAAAGTGTTCGGCGACGCCCTCCGGCAGCGAAACCGGCTGCCAAGTGGCACCATGATCGCCACTCCGCCACACGCGGCCGCCGTCACCGACCGCCCAACCAACGTTCATCGCGAAGGTCAGCTTACGAAGTGGCTTCCAGTCGACCTCGGGTCGCTGGAGGGGCTGAACCATGCCGGCGGTCACACCGGCGACTGCACTGTCACGACCAACGACCACACCTTGACGATCGTCAAAAAAATGTGCGCCGAGCCAATGTCCCGATCGATCGGCCGGAACCGCCGTCCAACTGCGACCGCCGTCCCGTGTGCGAAAAATTCCCGAAGGATACATGGCCGACGAATTTCCGACCGCCCATCCATTCCGCTGGTCAAAGAACGTCACGTGGCGCAGTCCGGGCAGCGTCAACACATCCATGCGCCGCCAACGCCGTCCGCCATTATCCGTGTACAAGACGACAGCCGACGTCCTGTGGGTCAACGGGTGAATCCATCCGCCGACCGCCCAGCCGTGGGTGGTGTCAATGAAGTGCACACTTTCCAAGCGGGCGTTGACCGGTGAGTCCGTCAGTAACCAATGTCGTCCGCCATCTTCGGTCTTCCAGATCGCCCCGCGATCACCGACCGCCCACCCAAATGAGGCGTCCAGGAACTGCACGTCGGTTAGAGCGGCATCCTCCGACATCTCAGGTGAGGAACTACGCGGTTCCGCTTGGGCGACGTCGCAGACCGACGGTAGGCACAGGCAGGCGATAAGACTGCCAAACGCCACACCCCTGACGAAAAAAAGCGGCCAATGCATAATGACGTCCCTCTCAACCTGGCGACCCGTGGACCGCGCGATCCATTGCACGGCCAATGCGGCGGGGAGTCTAGCGGAACGCGGGGCTGCGAGCCAGATCGAAGCGGACCTGAGCATGCGCGGCCGTTGGTTCGCGATGCGGAAACCGGTGCGGGGAGGCTCCGCGGCTTCGTGGCCAACCGGACATGTCGCGGATTCGCCGGGGTTGGCATCCGCAGCGTTTGCCCGCTGCCGATTTGCGGGCGACGCGACGCCAAAATGCGTCAGCGAGAACGCACACGGCGACGAACTCGCACCCCCCTTCGCTCGTCGACTCACCGGCTGCCCCTAACACTGGCGTGTTGACCTGCACCTCTTGAGGCCCTGGAAAAGGGGCTTACGTCCCCGATTCTGGCGATGCGTCTCCATCCGGACCTTGAGACGACGTTCGCAAAGCCTCTGACAACCGGGTCGCTGCCAGCAGTGCTTGCGACCGGTCGGAGATTTCGCCCAGCAGTTGCGCATCGCGGACACCGTCCAAAATTCGCCGAAAACCAGGGCCGGGACGCAGGCCAGCGGCTTTCAGGTCGTCGCCGGTGATCAACGGGGCCGGATTCCACTGCGCGGGTGGCAGGGCAAGTTTTTGACGACAGAATTGTAGTCCGTGAGGAAACTCGTCCAAGACGCGGCTGACTGCGGCGACATAGGTCAGGAGTTCTTCGATTCGATTCGAGGTGAGTACGCGCTGCACTTCCGGCCAGGCCCGCGCATCCGCATCGCGGAGCAGTCGTTCATGTTGCAAGCAGAGCGTGATGCCAGCCAGTTCGTCGTTGGAGAGCCGCCAGCGGTGGCAGAGATCGGTCACGGCTTGGGCCATGCGTTGCTCTGCTCCGTTGACGCGAACGAGGATCAATTCGCGCAGCAGCACGGCCATGGCTACGGCGAACGAGGGTGCTACCAGCGCGTCCAGCATCCGTAACGTTGAGATTCCGACCGGAGGCGTCGCAGGCGTTTCGGCCGGCACCTTCGCGGCAGTCGCTTCGGGAAGAATCACGCCGAGCAGTCCAGTGGCGACGAGCAACTCGACGGCGGTCCGACGCGAGTCATGAACCAGCATCCGCCGCATCTCGGCTGCGATCCGTTCGGCGCTGACCACCGTCAGTTCGGCGGCATGCTGCTGCACCGCGGCAAACGTCTTTTCTTCGATCGAGAAGCCGTAGGTGGCCGCGAATCGCACGGCGCGCAGCATCCGAAGTTTGTCTTCGGCAACGCGGTCGTGCGGACTGCCAATCGCGCGAATCACTTTGCGGCGCAGGTCCTCGCCGCCGTTGACGTAGTCGATGTCTTGCCCGGTGAGCGGGTCGTGGAACAGTCCATTGATGGTGAAGTCGCGCCGCTGGGCGTCTTCTTCCGGAGAACTAAAGGTGACCTGGTCTGGGTGCCGGCCGTCGGAGTACCCAGCGTCACGCCGGAACGTGGCGACCTCAACCTGGCCGTTCTCCGGGCCGCCCAAGACCGTGATCACGCCAAATGCGACACCGATCTCCAAGGTTTGACGGCGCCCGAACACGGCGCGTATCTGTTCCGGCGTGGCCGTTGTCGCGACATCGTAGTCTTTGGGGATCAGCCCCAGACGCTGATCGCGCACGCAACCACCGGCCCACAGCGCTTGGTAGCCGGCATCGCGAAGTTTTTGCACGACGGAGATTGCGAATTGGCGGCTCTGATCGGGAACATTCACGGGAATCGCATTCTGGGCGGAGTTTACAAGGGGGGCGAGTGTTGGGTGGCTGGCCACGGATGTTGCGCCGCGATCGGTCGACAGAATACCATGAATCTGGCCAGGTCTTTCGATTGACAAGAAATCAAGTCTGGCGGCTCCCCCTCCGGTCACCGGCCAACGCCTGCCGGCCGGGAGGGTGTGCGAATCGTCACGCCGCCGGCCCCGGCACCCGGCCGGATGGATGGAATCATGCCAGGCTGACCACCTGGACAAATCGGTCAGGGGCCACTACTGTTGCGTCAGCGACGCGTGTTAGGGCTTGCTGAACGACACTGAATTGTGGCTCCCACCATCGATCGAAATCCTTATGGCTTTGACCCCTCACGACCTCCCCAGCGAAGTGGATGTTCACTCTGTCAAGTCGCTGCTTGATCAGGGTGACGCATTCCTGTTGTTGGATTGTCGAGAGGCAGACGAGTACGCCTTGGTCAAAATCGACGGTTCGCGGCTCTTGCCGATGTCCGAAATGATGGTTCGTGTCGAGGAATTGCGGGAGTATGTGGACCAGAGAATCGTCGTTTATTGCCACCACGGCGGACGTAGCCACCAGGTCACCCAGTGGCTCCGGCAACAGGGCTTTTCCGGAGCGCAGAACATGGCAGGCGGGATCGACGTGTGGGCCGTAGAAGTCGATCCGCAACTGGTCCGTTATTAACGCCCCACCGCGCGACCAAGCCGCCGCGACTTGGGGAAAAGACCACTTGTCGGCTTGCTCTAAGCCGCGTATCATTGGCACCTTAACGCAAGCGGGCGTGGCGGAACTGGCAGACGCGCAGGATTCAGGTTCCTGTTCTCGCAAGAGAGTGGAGGTTCGACTCCTCTCGCCCGCACTTCAAAGCGGCAACTCACTTCTGCTTGGGTTGTCGCTTTTTTCTTGTCACGTGGTGTTTAAGCAGTCGTTTCGATCGAAAGAGTCTCACCGCCTTGTTCCCTGTGACGGCTCACGAGTCTTTACGAATATTGGGGTCTTCGCGCAATAAGTCCCGACGCGTGGCGCTGCTGGTTGGCCACGAGCCGTCAGGCTCGGTTGGCCACAGGCCGGTCGCCATTCTTCTGGCAGCGCGGAGGCCTCTTTTCAACGCACCTGTTTTCAACGCACCGGGCCCGACGTCCGTTGTGAACGGCGCTTGACGAAAAGGAGTTCGTGATTAGCGGAGAGCGTCGCGACGCCATGCAGGTGAAGTTCGGCACATTCGGCGGCGTCTTTACGCCCTGCGTGCTGACGATTCTGGGCGTCATCATGTTTCTGCGGTTCGGCGTTGTCGTTGGGCAAGCCGGTGTGTTGTTCGCCCTGATGATTGTGGTGGTTTCGAAAGTCATCACGGGGCTGACGACCCTTTCGCTGTCGGCGATCGCCACCAATACGCGCGTCAAGGGAGGCGGCGCCTACTACTTTATCAGCCGGAGCCTGGGGGTTGAGTTTGGCGGTGCGATTGGCCTGGTGTTCTTTCTGGCCCAGGCGATCTCGGTCGCCATGTACGTCATTGGCTTTGCCGAGGCGTTCGTTGGCACGTTTCCGTCGCTGGACGTATCGATGACCAGCGTGGCGACGCTTGTGAACCTCGCGGTGTTTGTCTGTGTGTTGATTGGTGCGGGTTGGACGATCAAGCTGCAGTACGTCATCCTCGCGATTCTGGCGGCGTCGATCGTGTCGATCGCGGTCGGTTCGAGCGAGTCGTTTAGCGTGGCGACGTTGCAAGCGAGCTTGACTCCCAGCTTTTCCAGCGGGGAAAGTCTGTTCACCATGTTCGCCTTGTTCTTCCCGGCCGTGACCGGGATCATGGCCGGCGCCAACATGTCGGGCGACCTCCGCGATCCGGCACGCTCGATTCCACGCGGGACCCTGGCGGCGGTGCTCGTAACGGCCGTCATCTATTTGGTGATGGCGGTCATGCTGGGTGGTTCGCGTCTTCCCGAGCAGCTTCAAGCGAATTCGCTCATTGTGTCGGAAATCGCAGCTTGGCCAGCGCTGATCACCGCCGGTGTTTTTGCGGCGACGTTGTCCTCGGCGCTTGGCAGCCTGATGGGGGCCCCCCGCATCTTGCAAGCGTTCGCACGTGACAACGTCTTCCATTGGCTGCGGCCGTTTGCGGCTGGCAGTGGTCAGGGCAACGAACCGCGGCGGGCCGTCATCCTGACATTCATCATCGCACAGGTTTGCATTTTTCTCGCCGACCTGAATTCGATCGCACCTCTGATCACGATGTTCTTCATGATCACCTACGGCTCGCTCAACCTCGCGACGTTCTACGAAGCCATTACCAAGAATCCCAGCTATCGCCCACGCTTCCGCTACTGCCACTGGTCAACGTCGCTGGCCGGCGCGATCGGCTGCTTGGCAGTGATGTTTCTGATCGACTGGCGGTGGGCACTGGCATCGATCGGTGCAATGGTGTTGCTTCACCAATACATCACCAACAAGGAAGTCGCCGCTCGTTGGGGCGACTTGCGCAGCGGTCTGCTCTTCGAGCGAACACGGCGCAATCTGCTGCGGCTTGAGGAAGAGATGTATCACCCCAAGAATTGGCGGCCGATCATTTTGGCCCTCAGCGGCGCGGGCTGGGATCGGCCGCAATTGGCCGTCTACGGCCATTGGTTTACATCGGGACATGGCATCCTGACGCTGGGGCAGATCATTCAGGGTGAAATCGAAAATCGGCTGGAACGTCGCACCGCGCAAGAGCGGCTCCTGCACGAATTCATACGTAAAGAAGGATTGGAGGCGTTTCCGGCCGTCTGCGTCGCTCCCTACCTTTCTGACGGGATCGAGTCGCTGGTGCAATGCCAAGGTCTGGGCGCACTCCGCGCCAACACCGTCATGATCGGCTGGCCATCCGAGGTCAAACGGGCCGACGCGTTCGGAGCGACACTGCGAACGATTGCGCGGCTGGAACGTAGTATCATCGCGGTGCGATTCCAAAACGAATCGCCCGACCCCTGGATGGCGCCGAGCGGCACCATCGATGTGTGGTGGCGCGGGCGTCAAAATGGCACCTTGATGCTGCTACTGGCCCATCTCCTGACCACCACTCCCGAATGGCGCAATCGCACCATTCGCCTGATGCGCGTCATCGAAAAAGAAGCTGGACGAGCTGAAGTCGAGCGTCATTTACGCGAACTGGCCGAGGAGGCCCGCATCTCGGTCACCCCCCACGCGATCGTCTCGGAGAAACCGCTGCAGGCGATTCGCGAGACGTCGCGACAAGCGGCACTGGTGTTGCTGGGATTCGAGGCCCCCGAAGAGGGTAGCGAGCAGGAGTTCTATGAACGGATGGAGAAATGGTCGGGTGAACTAGAACGGGTGGTTTTCGTGGATAGCGTCGACAATATGTCGTTGGATTCATGATGACCCGGCGCGAATCAATCGATCGAAACGCTACGCGCAGGCCGTTGGTTCCCCCTCGCATTGCAATGGCACGCGGTCAACAATGTACTGCGCATCGGATTCATGTCGACTTTAGGAGCAACGCATGACGGATCAAATCTGGCGCTTGGATGCAGGAGTCGGACCGCTCGTTGCGACCGCTGTGCACGATGGCCATGGCGCGCGTGACGAAGTGACGCGGCACTTTGCCCTGGACGATTTGGCGCGGCTGCGCGAGGAGGATCCGTTTACCGGCCAATGGACGGCTGTCGCGCCGATCCGTGTCGTGGGGACACGATCTCGGTTCGAGGTCGACTTGAATCGACCACGCGACAAGGCCGTCTATCGTGCGCCAGACGATGCCTGGGGGTTGACGGTCTGGAAGGATGATCCGCCCTCGGAAATGTTCGATCGATCGCTGTCCGAATACGACGCCTTCTACGACGCGATGCGCCAGTTGCTTGGCGAAATCGCCGAGCAGCACGGCCACTTTTTCGTGTTCGATCTACACACCTACAATCACCGTCGCGGTGGCCCGGACGGTCCGGTGGCCGATCCCGTGGGAAACCCTCAAGTCAACATTGGCACCGGCACCATGGACCGCCAACGATGGGCACCGGTCGTCGACGCGTTCCTGGATGCGTTGCGATCGTTTGATTTTCCCGGTGGCCCGTTGGATGTCAGAGAGAACGTGAAATTTCAGGGCGGCAATTGGCCCCGATGGATCCACGAAACTTTTCCGGACACGGGCATTGCCGTGGCGATCGAATTCAAGAAGTTCTTTATGGACGAGTGGAGCGGCACGCCAGACAGCAGCGCGGTGGAGGCGATTGGCGCGGCGCTCAATTCGACGGCACCTGCCGTGTTGAGTGCCATGCAGAAGCTCTAAGCAGATCGGTCTTGAGGTGCGCGTGAACTCCCGACGTCTTGCCATGGCGCCCACAGGGACGAGCAAGAAACCGCATGGATCAAGGCCGCAGCCAGTTAACAGGAAACGCACCCTACCA
>JAUIHJ010000767.1 GCA_030432015.1 bacterium | reverse complement strand
CTGATTGTGTGGACATTTCTGCTGGCGTTTTCGCCGATTCGGTCTTGGGACATCTGGTGGCACATTCGTACTGGAGAACTGATCCTTTCGCGAGGCCAGGTGCCGGTCACGGATTGGTTTACCTACACCTGTTACGATCAGCCGTGGATCGATTTGCATTGGGGCTTTCAGATCCTCGTGACGCTGCTGGTTCATGCCGGTGGATTAGATATCCTGGTGTTTGCCAAAGCGACGTTGTTGGCCGCGGCCGTGGCGATCGGGTGGCACGCCTCGGCCGCGCACGTGCCGATTGGCTATCGAGGTTTGCTGTGGGCGGCGGTCGCAATCTGTTTCAGCGAGCGTTCCCTGATTCGGCCTGAAGTGGTCTCCCTCGTATTGCTCGCCGTTTCACTCCTGATTGTCGAAAACCTCGATCGGCGTCCGCGATTGATCTGGCTGTTTCCGCCGCTGCTAACGCTTTGGGTCAACTTCCATGGCCTGTTTGTCTTGGGGCTTGTCGTCTTGGCTGCCGATGTCATTGACAGGTGCATCCGATATTTTCGATCCACCCTGCCCGGCGGATCGATGGTGAATGCTGGACCGACGCCGGCGCAATTGTTCTATGCCTCATTGGCCTCGCTATTCGCATGCCTCCTCAACCCCTATCTTGAGCAGGGGATGCTCTTTCCATTGACGTTGTACCGAAAGTTCTCGGTCGACCATGACTTCTACGCCACGCGTGTAACCGAGTTCTACACGCCCTGGTATTACCTCCGCGAATTCGGCGTCGACAGCCTCGGGCAAGGCTGTTTCTATCTCATCGGTGGCGTCTGCGTCGCCAGTTTTTTGCCCGGCCTGATCAGCCGTAACATCAGCGTACGGCGGCTGTTGTTGATGGTTTGTTTTTCGTTTCTCGCCTCGAAGGCGATCAGGAACGGGAACCTCGCCGTGCTGGTCAGGGCAGTCATCATTTGCCGAAACCTCGCCGATGCGATTGTCGCGAGACGTGAGCGCGCGCCCGAGCGGACGGCAACGACGAGCGCCGATAACGGGTCGCGACGCGTGGCAATGGCCGGTCGATACCTTGCCCTGGCCATGCCAATCATCCTGGTGGTGCTGAGCGTGTGCCGGGCCAGCGGAACCTGGCAACGCACCGTTCGCGCTCATCCGTTCGGTCGAGGGCAAGATCCCTATCAATTCATGCACGCCGCTTCCGCTTTTGCGGGTCAACCAGGTTTTCCACAGCGGGCATTCCTGCCGTGGCCACATGCGGGCGTCTACATTTTTCACAATGGCCCCGAATTCCGCGTCTTCATGGACGGACGGCTGGAGGTTGCACCAAGGGAACTGTTTGAAAAGCACGATGAAGTTCTGGTCCGGATGAGCAACGCCGACCCGCGTTGGGAAGCCTTCGTCGTCCAACAGGATGAATTGCCAGCGGTGCTCCTCGATCGATCCCTTTTGCCACAGATCCAGGGGATGTTGCGCACGCCCGGGTGGAGACTCGTTTATGCCGATCCGATCTCGGTCGTCTTTCTGGAATCTGACGTCGCCGACCGGTTGAAGTTGCCGTCGGCCGATCCGACTCCCTTGATCGGCGCGGGCGTCAACGGATCATTGAACCAACTCGGTAAACCACTACGATGAAAGTGTCGCTTGTGTCTTTCGTTCGAGGAATTATTACGCACCATGGTTTCGAAGCTTGATCGATCAACGAAAGTGACACTTTGCGTCTTGGCCCTGGTGAGCGGGACGGCCGTATCGTACTGGGGGTATCAAGCCTGGAAAGTGCAGTCATTGGCGCGTCACGAAGCGACGCTGCGGCGAGCTTGCGAACAGGCGATGAAACGTGAGAACTGGGATGAACTGGAGGCGAATGCAACCGCGTGGCTCGACCTCGACAACAGCAACGGGTTTGCGTGGCTGTTTCTCGGAGAAGCCGCCCAGCGCAAAGGCGACTTCGAGCGTGCAGCCGTGTGCCTGGGGTCGCTCGACGAGTCCGATCCCAAGTGCCTGCCTGCGTTATTGGAACTTGTGGAAATGTACTTGGGGAAATTCAATCGTCCGCTCGACGCAGTGAAAACGTGCCAACGTATTATCGCGATCGATCCGAATGTGACCAAGGCGCACCAACGATTAACGTTCTTTTATGCGATGACGCTGCAACGCCGTGAAATGATCCGCACCATTCGCAGGACCATTGAATTGAGCGCCGCCGAACCGGAAGCCTATGCGTATTTGCTCTTGGCAAGTTCCTTACGTTTTTCCAACGGGTACCAAGTCAACACACATTGGTTAGCATCGGATCCGCAAAACGAACACTTTCAGGTGGCACGGGCCATTTTCCTGGCGAAAGGAGCCCACACGGACCAGGCCCCTGGAACCGATGACGAAACTGCGGGGACCAATCCCGGCGAGCACCGGTTGATCCACGAGTGCCGTGAGAAATTTCCGGTCAACGTCGAGATTCTGGCCTTTTTCCTGGCCTCCGAAGTCGAAGCGGGCAACGTCGAAAACGTGGAGAACTTGTTGGCCACGGCACCGGAAAACGCCGAGCTTGACAGTCGTTTTTGGCGATTCAAGGGCTGGTATCACGCGGCGACGAACCAGCTTGTCGAGGCTGAGAACGCATACCGCGAGTCGTTGAAGTGGGATCCGTACGACTGGCGGAGTCGCCATCAGCTGGCCGGTGTGCTGCGGCGCCGGCAAGAAACCGCGGAAGTCGATACGTTGACGAACTTAGCGCTGGAGGGCAAACAGCTCGAAACCGAACTCCTGGCATTGCCGAATACGGCCGAGATTTCTGTCGGTCTGGCGCGACGGATTGCCGCGTTGGCCGAGCGACTCGGCGACACTCCGGTCGCCGCGAGTATTCGCGCCTCAATCGATGAAGGCCCCTGAGAGGAGCGGTATCGCGAGGTCCGATCCAACTGAAAAACAACCCCCTTAGGGGGTTGGGTTGATCCTCGACCTCAATCCCCGTCGCGCGACATCGCCCCCCGCAGACCTTGTATTTCTTGAGGTAAGCTCGATTGAAAGCGTCTGGTGTTGCCATAAACCCTTGTTTTTTAGTGTTTGGTCCCCTGTCAGCATGCTTGGCCCAACCCCGCAATTCAATCGCCGAAAGGATGCTAACGCGGTATCCGCAGCCAATCCCTTCCCGTTCTACCCCCTCGGACGGCGAAAGGGGGAGGAAGCGGGCGGATGTAGGCTTCGAGTCACCGCGCGAGTTATCCAATCTTTGGCACCAACCGGGTTCGCGGGGCGTGTGGCCGGAAACGGCTGGAGAGCAACAGATTGCATCACCAGTGTCGCATTATCCACAGCGGCCAGGGTCGCACTATCCACAGCGGGTTTAATAACAAGTCAGGCATAGCAAAAATGTACGCTGCCGATTAAAATTGAATGTTGGTTCGCCTTGTCTTGGTTACTCATTCAGGGTAGGCCAGATTCGCGTCCACCGTTGATGGGGCATCGCACAGCGAGTCGCTTCAATCGACGTGTTCCTGCCCAACCAAACGCAATTGCCTCCCCACACGCAATCCTGGCGGTTTGCGTTTTCCTCTCAATCAGTTTGTCCACCCTACGAAGTCGTTGAGCCATCCAGGACGGCGCGATCCGCGAATGTCTGTGGCGACCGTCGCTGAACAACTCTATTTCCGTTCTTGTTTACATTATTTGATTTGCAAGGAGAGTCCCCGTATGAGAAATCGAAAACGAGGCTTCACGTTGGTGGAGCTACTGATCGTTGTGGTCATCCTCGGCATTCTCGCAGGCATCGTGCTTCCGACCATCAGCTCGTCCACCGACGACGCACAAT
>JAUIHJ010000026.1 GCA_030432015.1 bacterium | reverse complement strand
GCAAGTCGAGGCCTCTCGCGGCACTCTTCAGTTTCACCGTGTGAAACGCCTGCTCCTCGTCCGGCCGGAAGAACCATAGCTCGCCCTTGCCGCTCTTATCCGCGATAGCGCCGATGATGAAGTCAGCCGGGTGATAGCGAACCCCCCAGGCAATTCCCTTGACATTGCTGTCCGCCGATTTGAGCTGCTTCACCTCTTTTCCGGTCTTCCAATCGAACAAGACAATGATGGGATCCTGGATTCCCGCAAACGAGTTGGTCACCTTGGTGATTCCAGCGCTGGCCCATTGGGTGCCATCGGCTTTGAACTGAAGATCGCGAGCCCCCCCCATATCCGCCGCGAACTTGTTGTCATAGCCGGTCATCACACTGGCGTCGATACTCTGCGTTTTCTTGCCCGTTGCCAACTCCCAGACGTTGACGTTACCCATCAAGTCCTGCGAGACCAAATGGTTGCCATCGGGGTGAAAGTCCACACCGTACACGTGCCGGTCGTGCCCTGCGAATGCATGCAGCAGTTGCCCATCCTCAACGTTCCAGACCTTGACTAGCATATCGTTGCCGCACGTGGCCAACCGAGTGCCGTCCGGACTCACGCGCACACAGCGTGCTGCACCTTGATGAGCCGCGATGGTTCGCAGCGGCTGCGGCTCGGCTTGGGCGGTATCCCAAACGTTGATCACACCACCCCAGCAGGCGGTGAAGAGGCGCTGCCCATCGGCGGAGAAATCGATCGACCGCACCCAACTCTTGTGCCCTGTTAAGGTGCGACGCGTGCCGCCGGCGAGGTCCCACAGTTGGACATCGAGATCTTCGGCGCCCGCCGCCGCGAATCGTTGCGTCGGATCGACTCGGAGCGTCGTTAGCGCGATCTCGTGCTTGAATTCGGCGATCTGATGTGTTTGCGTCGCGTCGAGCGGACGTTCGTCGAGCGTCTTCCCTTCGGCGGGCTTGGTGTCGCCGGGGGCTTTCGCATCGCCGGTGCCCATCACGTCATCCCCCTTCGGATGCGTACTTGCATCGGGTGTGGTCTTGCCAGGGTTTTCGCTGCTCATGCCAACAACTCCTCAATCGGCGCGACGGACGGATCGCCAATTGGGATCGACCGCCCTTGTAAATCGTGATCGGCGGTTGAATCGAGTCCAACGGCTTGCAGGTAGGTATGGAAAAGGTGCCCTGCATCCACCTCGCGATCGGCGACAGCGGTTCCCTTGTCGTTCGTCTTTCCAACGACAGCTCCCGGTTGAATGCCGCATCCTCCCAGGGCAATCGACCAGGCAGTCCCCCAGTGGTCGCGGCCATACCTCACGTTGACTTTCGGCGTGCGGCCAAATTCGGAGTAGATCACGACCAGGGTCGACTCCAACATTCCGCGCGCCTTTAAGTCATCCAGCAGCATACAGAAGGGCTTGTCGAACTCGCCCAATTGCTCAAGATGAAAGTTGAAGTTTTCGGCGTGCGAATCGTATCCATGATGGGTGACCTTGACGCAGGCAGCACCATTTTCCAGCAACGTGCGGGCGAGCAGGCAATATCGGCCGAAGTCGTGAGTCCCGTATCGATCCAGATCCTGCTGGGATGCCTCGCCCTCAAACATTTCCTTTCGTCCCATCAACTTTGCGGCCTGATGATACGAAGCATCATACGCTTCGGTCAGGGCCTTCGAGCGTCGCTGCGCAAAACGCTGATTAAATTCCAATCGAAGCTGATTTCGATCGACATCGGCAGCGTCATCCAAGCCAGACGGTGCGGCCAGATTCGTCGGGGGCTGGACGCCGATCAGTTTGAGCTGGCTATGCTTGGCGCCCAAAAACGCAGCGCCGCCGGCGACATCATTGAGCCCCCGGCTGGAAACGTGGACGTAGCCGGGCAATTCGCTGTCCGGAGGCGTCAAATACTTCGAGGCCACGGCGCCCACGTAGGGATAATCGCCAACCCGGCGCCCTTTCTCCATGAACTGCCGGCCCTGCTCATGGTCGTTGATCTTGATATTGATGCTGCGGACGATCGACAGCAGGTGCATGCGTTGCGCGACGTGCGGCAGCAACTCAGAGATATGAATGCCGGGGACGGAGGTCGGAATGGCCTGAAATGGGCCCCCGTGTACGGTCCCGGGCTTGGGATCCCAGGACTCTAGCTGGCTGACACCGCCTTGCAGAAAGACTTGCAGGATACGTTTTTCCTGCCGCTGAAGCTGATTGGCTTGCGCCCGATTTCCCAGGACGCCCATGCCAACGGCACTGGCGGCGGAACTCGCCAGGAACTGGCGGCGGGCCATTATGTGTTCGACCGGATTGCAGCCGTGGTTTCGTCGCATCATCGTTCCCTCGACGTTAACTCGTGTTTGGCACCTAGTCTCTCGTTCACCAGCACGTTCACCAGCAGGGCAGCGTCACGTTGTGGTGCGTTGCGCCGCCATGCAACGGTGTACGGAACAGCGTGGTGCTGTCCAACTAGTGGTTAAATCGAAATTCCGCGGATGACAACGCAGCCCAAACAAGCTGGCCGACTGCCCTGTCCTGATTCTCTTGCTGCGTTTCCAAAAACCGAGTGACCTGTTCGATTTCCTCAGCCGTCGGCGGTCGTGAAAAGACCGCAAAGAACAACTCGTCGATCAATTGTGGTCGTTCCAATGTCTTCAGGTGTGACGTCAATCTCTGCCCGTTTGGCTGTAACCAGCTTTGCAGCACCGCGCCATTGCGCAGAAACAAAGCCTGATTCGCCGAAGCATCAAAACGCGATGTTTGAATGCCGGTCACGCCAAAGATCGTCACAAACGTGTCGACATGACGTTTCAGGGCATCATGCAACGCCTGCTCCTGCCAAACGGGATCGTCGACGACGGTCGTTGCGTCCGCCGCCGCCACCTCGTCCGCGGTGTCCTTCGTTGCGGTCGACGCAAGCTGCTTGGCCTTGAGGTCCGCGAGCGTCGCGTCGGTCAGTGCAGTCGCCTGCATCATCGACCAGGCGAGTTGTTCGGGTGTCAGGGGTTTCAATAGCGCGACGGCGAATTGATCGTCCTGGACATTTTCGGCTCCGGCCTTGTACTGGCTGCTCCGTTGATAGGTCTTCGACAAGGCGACTTCACGCAACAAGAATCGCATATCGTAATCGTGCTCGTGGAGTTCGTTGGCCAAGAGGTCCAGGAGTGCGGGATGCGAAGGCGGATTTCCCTCGTGCCACATATCCACAGGTTCGACGATGCCGCGTCCCATCAGCAACGCCCAGAGCCGATTGGCAATATTCTGCCGAAACGCCACATTGGACGGATCCGTCATGGCCACGGCCAATTGCAAACGCCGGCTATAAATCGGGACGGTGCGAACCTTCTTCTTCTCAGGCTTGACAGCGTAAAGCTCTTTGCCCGGCGGCGGATCATCAATCGCTGGCAGGTCCAGCATGCGGGGCGGAGTTTCGCCCCCTTCACTGGTGAAGACGGAGGTGAATTTGACGACCCCCTCCGCTTTTTCACCAATCGACGACTGCTTCGATTTGGGATCGACAAACAGGTAGCTGCGGTTCAAGAATGCGGCCAACCCATGGTAGTGACGCTGCAAATAATCGTCGATGTGAGGATGGTCGTGACACTGTGCGCACTGCAAATCACGCCCCAAAAATACTCGACCCAGATCGCGTGCTACGGGGTCCGTCTTCAGTTCCCGATCCAGGAGGAACTTTGCAGCCGGCCGCGACGCTTCGTCGGCGCCGTCGGCGGTAAGCATCTCGGTGACCAATTGATTCCACGGTTTGTTGGCGGAAAAAGACTTTCGCAAATATTCGTGCCAGACATCAGCTTTGACATGCTTGTCCGGACGACGTTCCATCAGCATGGTGTCGAAAACATATTGCATCCGCCGCGCATAGCGAGGTGAACGAAGCAACGCGTCGATCAATCTCGCCCGTTTGTCTGGCGAAGGATCCGCCAGAAACTGCCGCGCTTGCGTGCTGCTCGGAATCATGCCCGTAAAATCCAGGTAGACGCGTCTGGCGAATGCTGCATCGCCGGCATCGTCGGCCGCGTGTTGTTCGAACGTTGCCTCCCCGCAACCAATGGCGGCGTCAATCCGCTGATGAAGTGGCACTTCCGCATACGTCGATCCTGCCGCGGCGATGATGATCGCAACGGCAACGCAAATCGTCGTCCAAGGATTACTCGAATGCATAAGGCGAGTCATGTGGGGCGAGGCGGGAAGTTGAGCAACTTGGCGGGGGGGTAGGCATGGCAACGTCTAGCAAATTGCTGCCGCTTAGTTTAGCCGACTTTCGCCGCTGGCACCAACTGATTTTCCTCCGGCCGTGTGAAACGACCCCATGATCCCTCCACGCGGTGCCCCGGAGGCTTCTCACGCGGGGTCATGGCGATTACATATGTCTATGGGTTTCCCACACACTGGCATATTCACCTTCGAGGTCCTCTCGCATGCCTAAGAGAATTCTTGTTCCGGCGACGATCGCTGTGCTGGCGACGTGCATCGGACCGTTACGTGCCACCCGCGTCACGGCAGCACCAGCGGGCTCGCCCCCGAACATTGTCATGATGTTGGCCGACGACATGGGATTCGGAGAATTGCAATGTCTGAATCCAGCGCGGGGCAAGATCAAGACACCGCAACTCGATGCGATCGCGGCCAGCGGAATGACGTTTACCGACGCGCACAGCGGGTCGTCCGTTTGCACTCCCACGCGCTACGGCCTCATGACCGGCCGCTATGCGTGGCGAACGCGGCTGCAGTCCGGTGTGCTTACCGGCGGCAGTTCACTGATTGCCCAGGATCGCTTGACGCTCGCGAAAATGCTGCGCCGCCAGGGATACCATACGGCGATGATTGGGAAGTGGCACCTGGGCATGCTGTTTAACGGCGAGCATATCGCCGGCCAGGTTGCTGTAGGCAGCAAGGTCACGCACGGACCTTTGGACCGTGGTGGCTTCGATACGTTTCATGGGTTTCATCACGCCAGGCAGATTCGCACATGGATCGACAACGACACTGTCACGGAAGACCTGGAGCCGGTCCAGATGCTGCCGAAGCTAACCGAAACCGCGGTGAAATTCATCCATGGCAGGAAGGATCTTGCCCAGCCGTTTTTTCTCTACGTCCCTTGGAGTGCGCCACACAGCCCTGTCGTCCCCAGTCCTGAGTGGGCAGGAAGGAGCGACTTGAATGCGCACGCGGATTTCGTCATGCAAACCGATGACAGCTTTGGTCAGGTCGTGCGTGCTCTGCGCGAGAATGGATTACTGGAGAACACACTGATCATTTGCAGTTCGGATAACGGCACCTCTGCCCCCACGTCCCAGATGGCGGAGTTGAAGGCGAAGGGACATTACTCGAGCGGCGACCTGCGTGGCTCGAAGGCTGACATCTGGGACGGCGGGCATCGCGTCCCGTTTCTTGTCTCCTGGCCCGGCGTCGTCCTGCCGGGATCGCGGTGTGACCGACTGGTCTGCCTGACAGACGTCATCCGAACCGTGGCGGCGATCCTGAGCGTGGAACTCGCCGATGACGAGGCAGAAGACAGCTTCAGCTTTTTGCCCGCGTTGCGAGGTCAGGCTGCGCATGATCGGCGGGACGTGATTCACCATTCCGCCTCGGGCTATTTCGCCTTCCGTCGGGACCAGTGGAAGCTGTCCCTATGTCCCGGGTCCGGCGGTTGGACGGCGCCGAAGCCTACCGCGGCGGCCTGGAAAAAAGTCAGCGATGCCGGCCTGCCGCACTGGCAGCTTTGCGACATGACCGCGGATCTCGGCGAGCAGCAAAATCTAGCCGGTCAACAGCCGGCACAGGTGCAACTGCTCCGCTCATTGTTGGATCAGCAGATCGCCGCCGGGCGGAGCACGCCCGGCAAACCGCAGTCGAACGATGCGAAGATTGTGGTCGACAAGCGACCGGGCGCGAAGAAGGAAAAGAAGAAACGAAAAAAGAACGCTTCAGCACGCCTCGAATAGAACTGCGACAATTCGTCGGTCGCTACGGTCGCCGGGCCATGGGGTGACGTGCGCTGCGGGTCACGGCGGCAGCAACCTTGGGTACGATACACTCGCGCCCCTCCGCCCGGCCTCGATGAGGCACGGCTGTCAAATACAGCGGCCAGCACTTCGCCGGCGAACCATCAAACCAGGCACTGGCCAGGCACTGGCGGACACCGCGTTATCGGCTACCAACGCGTCTCCTCTTCTTCAGGCTCTTCTTCGGCGTCCAGGGCTGCCAGGTAATCCGCGGGAAACCACCGGTTGGCCAACAGCCTCACAGGAACCAGCAGCGCAATTAACACGGGAAACAAGATCCCGATCACACTCGCTTTGACCACCCACAACACGGCCAGGCAGATCACTTGCAACGCCGTAAACACATGAATCGTACGAAGCGGTACGCGGCGGATGTAGTGAGTCACCGGATACAGGGCCGGGTCTTTGAGCCACAAGCTCAGACGCTCAAAGAACTGATTCCCGGACATCGAGACGACGCCCATGAACAAGAACAGGCCGTACAGCACCGCCATGGGAACGGTCTTCAAGAAGGGTAGCAGCAACAGGGACAGTCCAACCAACAGATGGATGGCCAACCCGGTCATTCGATTTTCGCGCACGTGGATCATCCGTTCGCGTGTTTCACCGTTGGGGGCGACCACTTCTTCGACCGAGGCCAGACTCCTAACGTGGTTCAGCGACCGAACCGTGGCGGCCACCAGCCATGGCAGGCCGAATAGCGAGCAAACGCCCATCAAGACCCCGACCACGCAAAGATCCAAGTGATAGGCCACGCCCTTATGCAGTCGGTGGTCCGGACTATTGACGATCCGTGCCGTGATGTTCTGATCCAGGAACACGAGGACCGTGACCAGCAGCGCCGGTCCGCTGGCGGCAAACCGTACCCACATTGGCGCCGCAAACAAATCCACAACCCAAGCGCGGCCACTGGTCGTACCAAACTCATCGGGTGCGGGCAGCACGTCGAGGTAGACCTCGTGCAGCCACACAGAGACGCCCGTCATCGCGCACAAGGCGATCGCAGGACCAAAGTCGGCCAGAAATTCCCGAATTCTCGGCCGGAGATAGATGCTGCGGCGAAACCGTGCCAAGCTCATGGCAATGTAGAATGTGCCGAGCGCCAGGAGAAGCGTCAATAGCGCTGTGTCATGGTGCTTCTTGACATCCAGATCTTCAAAGATATGGACCAGCGACTTGACGGCTTCATAAATAAAGATCAAGGAAATCAGGGCGGAAAATATTTCGTCCGTGAAACGCGTGAAAAACCGCATCAGGCAACTGGCATCGGTGACCGCCAATACGACAAGAATGAAGGCAGACCAGAGCCCGACCCAACCGTACGACGGAAGGAATGGGATGCCCATGTCCGCACACAAGCGATAGAGGATTGCGGTGAAGACGAGCAGCGGTCCGGTCCCACCCAGAATGATCAAGGGCTGACCTGAGATCAGCGCGAACACGACTCCACACAGGGCGGACGCGGCGATCATCTCTACGGCGCCAATCGCACCGTTGGTCTGAACCGCCATCACGCCGCCGAAGGTGACCGCGGGAGCCAGGCAAGCAAAAAAGAGAAACAGCGTCGAGCCGACACACTTGACGTGTAACCCGTCGCGAAAATCACTGAGGTAATGTGGCCAGCGCCGGGCGACATCGTCGCGCAAGCCACCGGCCAGACGTCCTGTGTATTCGAGGCCCTCGACTCCCTTAGCCGCATCGGCCGCTTCCGGCGCCGTCCGCTGGGCGAACTGATCCAGGGCCGCCAACACTTCCTGGGACGATTGTGCGATCCGCGCCGAATAACGAAATTCGTCATCCGACATCAGCCGCGCAATCGTGGCCAGCGAATCCAGGTGTGCGACGGTTGCTCCCGTAGGCCCGAGGAGCAGAAATACAAATTGGGTCGGTATACCGTCGGGGGCGCCGAGATTGATCGGTCGCGCTAATCGCACGAATACGACCAGCGGCTCGAGCAATTCATCAAGGTACGCGTGGGGCACCGCCACCGCGTTGCCAATCACCGTCGAAGCCCGCCGCTCTCGTGCCAGCAAGGCGCCTTCGACGTGCGCGGAATGTTCAGCCGGCAAAAGCCCTCGGGCAGTGATTTGGCGCAACGATTCGCGAATGATCGAACCGATGTCGCCTGCGTCGACGTCCAACACGAACGAACCGTTGCGGATGGCGTCACGTAAAATCTTCACGGGCTACTCAGTTTCTCGTTGTGGACGAGGGGTTGCCTCGACACCAGCCATGCTCGCGCGCGTGAAGGCAGAAAACGTCGGGCGGCATGGGTCTGAGTTTCGATGCGTGCGCCCCATCACGGGCAGGCGACCGCGAGAGACGAAACTCCACCGACTGCTGGCCCGGCCATCATCAGATGGCCGGCAACTGCGAATCCGCCGCGGGGGCGATCTTGCCATCAATGGGCACGTACTGCTCACGATCCGGCACATAGTCAAAGACCTGCCCTGTCTCGAACTTATAGACCCACGCGTGCAGATTGAGCTGCTTGCGCGACAATGCCGCCGCGACCGACGGATGGGTTCGCAGATGTTCAATTTGCACCAGTACATTTTCTTCCACGGTCGCCGTCAGGCGGGCCTGAGGTTCGGCGATGTGTTGATAATTCTCGTGCATGATGCGCTGAGTGGACTCGGCGAATGACAGCCAGTTCCGCACCGCGGGCATATCATCAAGCTTGCTGGGATTCAGAACGCCGCTCATCGCCCCGCAATGCGAGTGGCCGCAAATCACGATATCCTTGACCCCCAGCGCAGTCACGGCAAACTCGATCGTGGCCGCCTCGCCGCCGTTGAGCGTTCCGTAAGGTGGCACAATGTTGCCGGCATTGCGGAGGATAAACAACTCGCCTGGCTCCGTCTGCGTTAACAGCGATGGATCGATGCGCGAGTCGGAACACGTAATGAACAGGGCCATGGGCCGTTGCCCGTCGACCAGATTCTCGAACAGTCGCTGCTTCGTGCTGAAAATGTCTTGCTGAAACTGATGGATCCCTTGAACGAGCTTCTGCATTTCGTATGGTCCTTGCATGAGTGGTGCGTCGTCGCCGGCAACGGAGTATGTCGCCGAAGTTGGGATGTGATCGGCAGACGACCAGATCGACATCCAATGAATCAGACAGCCACCGAGACAACGTCAGGCACGCATTTCGCCGTTGCGGACTCGGGAGGCGCAGCGCCGGAATATCAACAGCGCATGGGCGCCAGCCGACCAACCGGGATCCGTTGCCGCAACTGCTGGGCCCCGCCACCGCCAAACCGGGGGCTTAACGGCGTGATATCGCGACGCGTTTGGCGGGCGCTGCGCCATGCAGTGGCGCGCAAGCAACAACGTACACGACTGCGTGCCGGTGTGCTCAGAGCTGCGTCTTCGGCCGGTTCGTCCGGGTCCAGTGGTGCCTCGAACTCGCTCAATTCGAGCAGCTCAAAACTCGGCAGCCCGCACGGGAAAAGCGCAATCACAACAACCACGGACCAATTCAGGGTCACGCGCAGAAAACCGCTTCTCAGCGAGATTCGGCCGGCCGGTGGTAGGGACATCGTAATTCTGTGGTTCCAAGTCGCAGCGCGAAGAAATGAACGTGTCCCCATCTGTATGACGGGGATGACGTAAAGTCAATAGCAGAATGGCTTACCGGCCGTCGCTTGGCAACAGACCGGCCGGCGTGTTGCCCTTGCAGGGCGCCGTGATCGGGCCCGCAAAGTTTGAAGTCCTTCCCCGTTTTCAGCAGCGAGCATCTGTCGAATACTGAATTGAAATTGCGCAACGTCGATCCTCACGCTGCAGGTCCCGGAACCAGTGCCTGTCGCCAGAGTGCAACTTCAAGTCGCACCAGTTCGATTTGGCGCTCCGCCACAACATCGTCTGCTGGCCTGCCCTCCTTCGACTGCTTGTGGGGTTGCCTAGAAACGCAGCACAAGCACCGCCGCGAAGCCGTGCTTACCCCCCGGGACCGTCCTCCGCGTTGAAATGGCAAAGTCCATGTTGGGTAGCAACTTAGGGTCCGGCGTGTCGTATGGCAACGACCAATCACGCGTAACAATTACCGAGTGGCACTGAAGTTGCACTTCTCATGACGGTTCGTCGAGAGCCACTGCATCCAGGCTGAGGTCTGACGCAACTTTGACGAATGACCAACCTGCCTTGGTCCGACAGTGTTACCAGGAAACGTGCCTGCCCACTCTGATATTCCCATGCGTACCCGGTCAACCGAGTCGCAGTTGAGGAAAGGGATTGAACTGCCTCGCGACAGGGCCGAAAAACGGAAATGAGCATGTCACTGGGTAGGCCAATTGGATTTAGTCGCCAACAAGAATATCGAGCTGTGGCGTTGTCGTTAGGCTTGGCAAGCGTTGTCTTTCTTGCCGATCTGTTTACGCCGCTTGGGGTCGCCAGCGCGGTCCCCTACACCCTGGCGCTCTTGCTGGCGCTGAACGTCAAGCAGCGTCAGTACGCGATTTCCTTCGCCGTTTTATGCTCGGCACTAACCATCATTGATCTGTTCACCGGGCCCGGGCGTGGGGGGAGCGAACTGTGGAAGGTACTGACCAATCGCTCGCTGGCCCTGTGCATGATTTGGATCACGCTGACACTCGGTTTACTTCGTGCCCGGGCGGATCAACGCCGTCACGAGGCAGAAGAGCTGACACGCCTGCACTTGGCCGACCTGGCTCACATGGGCCGAGTCGAAATGGCCGGGCAGCTGGCAGGCACGCTGGCCCACGAATTGAACCAGCCATTTGCGGCAATTTCGCTGCAGGCCGAGATCGCCAATCGACTACTCCAACATGATGACGACACCTCACCGCAGTTGGTCGCAGCGCTCGACGAGGTGACCAGCCAGTCGCATCGAGCTGCAGAGATTATCAGTAGCCTTCGAAAACTGCTCCGCAAGGCCGAGCCACAGCGGATACCCATTCAGCTAAACGATGTCGTCAGCGACGTGACGCGGCTGATGCAAGCCGAGTTCCAGCGCGGCAACATCAGACTACGAACTCGCCTGAATGCCGCATTGCCCGACGTGCTTGGCGACCGCATTCAGCTTGAGCAGGTGCTGTTAAATCTGCTGCAAAATGCCTGTGACGCCGTCGCCGATACTCCCCACCTCCGCCGACGGATTGTGGTGGAGACGCGCGACTGCGGCGGCGACTGCGTGTCCGTGTGCGTCCAGGACAACGGTGCCGGGCTGGCGGCCGCCGATACCGATCGACTCTTTGAACGATTCTACAGCTCGAAGCCCCACGGAATGGGAATGGGCTTAGCAATCAGTCGCACCATCATCGAAGCCCACCAGGGCCGCCTGTGGGCCGAAGCCAACGAGGATGGTGGCGCCATCTTTAACTTCAGTCTCCCGAAAGAAAGGACTCCATCATGTCCACAACTCACATGCTTGCTCGAGATCAGCCATTAAATCATACCCGGTCACAGCATTCCCAACCTCTTCCTCCCATTGGAGAGGCAGCGGTGGAAATACAGCCGACCATCTTTGTCGTTGACGACGACCCTGCCGTCAGCCGGGCGTTGCAGAGCGTAGGCCAACTACTTGACCTGCCCGTATTGTCGTTCCCTTCGCCAGCCGCGTTCCTCGGCAGTGACGCCGTCACGCTTCCCGGATGCCTGGTGCTGGATGTCAGGATGCCGGGCATGTCCGGCCTGGAACTGCAACAGCACCTGATCGACCAGGAAGTGCCGTTGCCGATCATCATGATCAGCGGGCACGCCGACGTCCAAATTGCCGTCCAAGCGATGCAGCACGGTGCCGTGACCTTGCTGGAAAAACCGTTTAGCCTCGACGACATCACGGCCCATATCCGCCGCGGCTTGCGCATTGACGGTCAACGTCGCGAGGCGCTCGCCGAACAAACCCAGACAAGACAACAACTCGCCCAATTGACCCGCAAGGAACGCGAAGTTCTCGAGCTAATCACACGCGGTCGAACCAACAAAGAGATCGCCGCCACGCTCCACTTGAGCGTTCGGGCCGTCGAAGATCGCCGCTCGCGAATGATGAAAAAACTCGCGGTCCGCAACGTGATCGAGTTGCATCGGTTCATTTCTGCCTGATGGGACAGCGCCACCGTGTGCTGCAATAGGAAACCCCGCTGGCGTTGCCGCCCGTTGCGAATTGGCCTGGCGGAAATCGATCAATAAAAAACAGTTGTCGTGGAACATCCAGCCGCCGGCCCACTCGGATCTGCCTAGAAATCGAGCGTCGCCTGCTGGGAAGTAGAGCAGCGAACGGGCATTGGCACGGCGTCGGCCGTCAGTTCGTTCGATGGCCCGCAGTTTGCTTAATGGCCGTTTCAACGAAAAGACGCCGATCGTTTGTGGTTAGCCACTCGGTTGAGACGACGACAAGATCATCACGGAGCACGGAAAATGCCGACCGTATTCACACCCGGATTGGAAGCAACCGAACGTCCCCTCCAGGACGCGTGTAGGATCGTATTCGAACCGAGCGTATCCGTCGCGGATCAGCTTGGGGCTGCCGTTGCCGAACCTGCGACGACCGACGTATGGCTCGATTTCGAAAACGTCGATACCGTCAATAGCGTCGAACTGTCGGCGCTGATTCGGTATACGTTGCAGCTCCGCCGTCAGGAGAAGACCGTCGTGCTGTGCAACGTCGGACCACACTTGGCAAGGATTTTCGAAATAACCCGGTTTGGCGCTTGGACGATTTCGTGATCAGCTCGGTGTCGTGCGGTGGTAGATTTGCCCCGACGAGACGTGGCCACATCCCAGTGCGACGCGCTGCCGATAACGGCAACCCGCGGCCTGGTTACCGGCACGCTTCAAATGCCTCCATCTCCGTGCGGCTGCCAACGACCAGCGGTGTGCGCTGGTGAATGCTGTCGGGCGGAATGTCGAGCACGCGTCGCTCTCCATCTGTCGCCAGGCCACCGGCTTGCTCGGCGAGAAACGCGACCGGGTTGGCCTCGTACAGCAAGCGTAGTTTGCCAGCGGGGTTGTCGGTGGTGGGCGGGTACAGGAACACGCCCCCTTTGAGCAAGGTGCGATGGAAGTCCGCAACCATCGAGCCGATGTATCGAGAAGCGTACGGGTGCCCCAGCCCGCCGTTGCGGAGCTGGTCGATATAGGCCGCGTACCGCGGGGGAAACGAGTCACGGTAGGCTTCGTTGACCGAATAATACTTGCCTTGTGCAGGCATCTTCATATTCGGATGGCTGAGAATGTATGCGCCGACGGCCGGATCAAGCGTAAACCCATGCACGCCGTCCCCGACGCTATAGACCAGGATGGTGGAGGAGCCATACACGACATAGCCCGCGGCAATCTGCTTCGTCCCCGGCTGCAGGACCCACCGTTCGTGATCATCGAGCGACGCCCCCTCGGGACGGCGAAGAATTGAGAACGTCGTTCCCACACTGACGTTGACGTCGATGTTGGAAGAGCCGTCGAGCGGGTCGAAAACCACCGCGTAGTTCGCTTTCTCCGAACCGCCGTGGACCAGGATCGGGTTCTCGTTCTCTTCCGAGGCCAGTACGCCAACGCTCTCCCGCACACTCAAGCACTGCGCGAGCACTTCATTGGCGAAAACATCCAATTTCTGCTGCACTTCACCCTGCACATTGACGGCCCCCTGATCGCCGAGAATATCCGAAAGGCCAGCCCGCCGCACCTTCGCCTGAATCAACTTGGTGGCCAACGTAATCCCGGATAGGAGCCACGAGAACTCGCCGGATGCGCCGGGAAAGCGTTTCTGCTCCTGAAGAATATGTTGCTGAACAGTGAGGATGGGGGGAACGCGGGTGGTGGGCATGATGTTAAATCGATTTCAAAGGTAGATGGTTTTGGGACACCCAGATCGTACTGGTTTCACCATATCTCACAACGGCCCCGCCGCAGAATTCGAATCGCCGACGGATCGCCAACACAGAGTGCAAGCGACGCGCCGATTCGCGCAGAATGCGTGCCGCGAGGCACGTGGCATACCACGCTTCCGTGCGCTGCTCGCGACGCATGGCGTGGCAGACCACGCCGCCCGAAGGTGGTGTGAATTTATCGCCGGTGTGGTACGCAAGCTGCAAGCGTTGAGCACCGACCGGGAGATGTTCGTCATCTGCCTGCTCGCCGTCACAGGGATAGTTCGCCCGCTGGCGAGCGCAGCAGCGCGGAAGCAGACGGCTCCGCAAAATCTGAAACGCGAAGCGGGAGAGTCGCTTGGCTGAACACGTCCAACCTCGACATCAATTAGCGACATCGGGGCCATTTCGCAAGATCGCCACGGGGATCGCCCTGTTCTTGTTGATCTGCGTGATTGCGGTGATTGGCTACGTGGCCGCCGGCTGGAAGCTGGAAGACTCGATCTATATGGTGATTATCACGATCTTCGGGGTCGGGTACGGTGAAGTCCAGCCGGTCCAATCACCTGGACTTCGAGCCTTAACGATCATGGTGATCATTGCCGGCTACGGCGCCGTCATCTACACGGTCGGTGGGTTTATGCAGATGCTGATTGATGGGGAACTCAACAAAGCCCTGGGAGCCAGAAAAATGACTCGAGAGATCGATAGCCTGCATGGCCATACCATTATTTGCGGCCTCGGACGAATGGGTACGATCCTGGCACGGGACCTACACGCAGTCGGCAAACCGTTTGTGGTGATCGACTGCGACGACGCGCGTCTGGAGGCCGCCGAGCAGCAGGGCTACCTGGTGATCAAGGGTGACGCCATCGAAGAGCATATCCTCGAACAAGCGGGAATTCGTCGTGCTGCGGTCTTGGCGACGGTTCTTTCCGAAGACGCAACCAATGTGTTTATCACGATCACGGCTCGCGAATTGAACTCCGAGGTGCTGATCATCGCTCGAGGCGAAAATCCCCGTACTGAAAAGAAGCTTCTGGGTTGCGGTGCGAATCGTGTCGTCTTGCCGACCGCCATCGGTGCGACGAAAGTGGCCCAACTCATCATTCGGCCAACGGCCGAAAACTTGCTGGAACAGATGACCAGCCATGGCAATCTCAACGAAGACCTCGACAACATTGGCTTGAAATTTGACGAACTCGAGGTCGCCGTTGGCTCGCCCTTGTGCAATAAGTCACTCAGCAGCATTGAAGTTCGCAGTAACCATGGTTTCCTGATCGTCGGCATTCGCAGTCCAGGCGGTACCACGACGCTGAATCCGAGCCCTGACAAGAGCCTGTCGCCCGGCGACGTGGTGATCGTGCTGGGGCACCGTGACGACATCCCGCAGCTTGCCGAACGGTTCGCCGCGAAGCCGCGGGTCAGCACGTATCGCGGTGCCGCGATCGAATCGTAGCCACAGGTGCGTGTCACGTATTAGGTGGCTTGCGGTCGAAATCGCAGGGGAGTTGCGGTCCTGGCAGATTTGCCGTACAAGCACCCTGCCGGCTCGGAGTTGGTCGGCGTTGATTTCCGCAACCATTCGCCCGGTCGGCGGTGTTTCGTTTGACAGCCGGCGAGGCACGCACCTTTTTAGAAAGAGTCGGTCGATCCAATGTCTCAGATGGAATCACAGCGTTTGGCGGCCGAGTCACGCCGTGAACCGGGCGCGAATTGGAAACGTTGGGGTCCCTATCTCGCCGAACGCCAGTGGGGCACGGTGCGAGAAGACTATTCTCCTGAAGGCGAGCCCTGGCTGCACTTCACCTATGAAGAAGCCACGTGGCGAACCTATCGCTGGGGAGAAGACGGGCTGCTCGGCCTGACCGACCGCCAATGCCGGCTCTGCTTCGCACCGGCGCTGTGGAACGGTGTCGATCCGATCCTCAAGGAACGACTCTTCGGGTTGACCGGTCCAGAAGGGAACCACGGCGAGGATGTCAAAGAAGCTTACTACTATCTCGATTCAACGCCTACGCATACGTACCTTAAAGCACTCTATAAGTATCCCCAGGCGGAATTCCCCTACGAGCATTTGCGGAGCGAAAACGCGCAACGGTCGCGCGAAGCGGAGGAATTCGAACTTACCGATACAGGAGTCTTCGATGATGGGCGTTATTTCGATGTCCAGATCGAATACGCGAAAGCGGCGCCCGATGATATTCTGATTCGAATTACGATCTCCAACCGTGGGCCGGACGCCGCGACGATTCATCTGCTTCCCACCTGGTGGTTCCGCAACACGTGGTCGTGGGGAGCGACCGACGAACGACCGCAGACCAAACCCAAACTCAGCCAACTCGACCCCCACAGCTTGCGTGCCGAGCACGAGTCACTGGGGAACTTCTCCATCAACGCCGCTGCGGGACCAGGCCAGGAGATGCCGCGCTGGCTGTTTACAGAGAACGAAACCAATACCTGGCGGATCGAAGATCCGTCGAGTCGTCGCCCATCCTGCAAGGACGCATTTCACCTGAATGTCGTCGAGGGTCTCCAGGGAGTCGTTAATCCGTTGGCTCAAGGGACCAAAGCAGCCGCCCATTATCAGTGCAGCATACCGGCGGGTGACTCCGTTGTGTTTCGTTTTCGAATGACACTCAGCGAGTCGCCGCTGGACCACCCGTTCGCCGCAGACTTTGACGAGATCATTGCGCAACGGATAGCCGAGGCGGACGCGTTTTCGGCGTCCCTGGTAGCACCGGGATTAACAATCGACGAACAACGCGTGCTCCGGCAAGCCAACGCCGGCCTGCTGTGGACCAAGCAATTTTATCATTACGTGGTCCCCAAATGGCTGGAAGGAACGCGCGAGCCCGGCCGGCCAGCGACGCCGCGGCACGTTCAACGCAACAGCGACTGGGGCCATCTTTTTAATCGAGATATCATCTCGATGCCCGACAAATGGGAATATCCCTGGTACGCCGCCTGGGATTCCGCGTTTCACATGATTCCCTTCGCCAGCTTGGATCCATATTTTGCCAAACAGCAGGCGCTGCTCTTCTTACGCGAATGGTACATGCATCCCAACGGCCAGCTACCGGCCTACGAATGGAACTTCAGCGACGTAAATCCACCCGTGCATGCTTGGGCCTGCTGGCGGGTCTATCAAATGACGGCGCCGCCGGGAGAGCGCGACGCGATTTTCCTGGAACGTGTTTTTCAGAAGTTGTTGCTGAATTTTACCTGGTGGGTCAATCGCAAGGATGTCCGCGGCAAGCACGTGTTTACGGGCGGCTTTCTAGGACTCGATAATATCGGTATTTTTGATCGTTCCAAGCCACTCCCCACCGGCGGGCACCTCGAACAGGCGGACGGTACGGCCTGGATGGCGTATTACTGTTCAAGCATGCTGTCGATCGCATTCGAATTAGCCGAAGGCAATCCCGCTTACGAGGATATGGCGTCGAAGTTCTTCGAGCACTACGTGTCAATCGCCGAGGCCATGAACTCCCTGGACGGCACGGGATTGTGGGATGAGACCGATGGCTTCTATTACGATCATCTACACCTCGACGGACATAGCATACCGCTACGCATCCGGTCGATTGTCGGCCTGATCCCGCTGCTGTCGGTGGACCTGTTGTACGATCGGATCATCGACCGGCTACCGGGGTTCCGCAAACGCATGGACTGGTTTCTGAACAATCGTCCGGACCTGCCCAAGTTCATGACGTACATGGAGCGAGCGGATCCAGAAGCAGGAGGCAATGGCCTGCGGTTGCTGTCGATTCCCACACGCGACCGACTCTCGCGGATGTTAAGGTACCTGCTGGACGAAGATGAATTTCTCTCGCCCTACGGCATCCGTTCGTTGTCGAAATACCACGCCGAGCACCCGTTCGAGTATGAACTCAACGGCGAGAATCTCCGCGTCCAATATCTTCCCGGCGAATCCGACAGCGGCATGTTCGGAGGCAACTCGAATTGGCGCGGCCCAGTTTGGTTCCCCTTGAATTATCTCCTCGTCGAAGCACTCGACCGCTACCATCAGTTCTACGGCGAATCGCTCCGTGTGGAGTGTCCGGCACGGTCCGGAGTCTATATGAATCTAAGCGAAGTCGCCGACGAGATTCGCAAACGGTTGGCCATGCTGTTCCTGGCGGACGCGGATGGGGATCGCCCCTGCTACGCCCGTGGGGAACGATTCCTCAACGACCCGCATTGGCGGGACACGATTCTGTTCTACGAGTACTTCCACGCCGAAACAGGCCGCGGACTCGGCGCCAGTCACCAGACCGGCTGGACAGCCCTGATCGCACCCATTCTGGCGACATTGGCCAGCCGCAGGTAACCAGCCGCAGGTAGCCAGCCGCACGGTCGTCGACGCTTCACAGCATATGGGCAAGCTGACAACCAGCTTCCAGGGGTTAGCGTCCTCGGCAACAACCTGCAGAACGAGACGCCGCACATTGGTCGCTTGCCGGTGTTCGCTGCTACTTCCTTGTGCACGTGCTGCCTCATTGCACGGAGCCCGGCCAACGCTCCACACGCGACAAGCGTGGGCCGCCACGTGAAGGCGTCATCGCGACAAACTCGTGGCGTGGGTGGGCACACGGATGAAGTGGATTCGGCTCGCTTGTTCAGCTACGGCACAGGGTCTGCTACTACGGGCCATGCAGACTCGCTACGCGAGTTGGATTTGACGATAGGCAGCACACTCAATTTTGCAGCTGTGACAGTGCCATGGATGACGCTGTGATTCGAAGGGCTACCACCGATCAATGGACCATGGCGACGGTTGGGCCGGCCGCCCTTTGAATGGAACCGCATTGGACGCAGGGAGAGAGCAGTTATGATGACGGATGCGAGCCACACACCGGTTAACCGGATCGCCAACGCGGTCCGTTCGTCGTTGGACATCGCCGACTGCCTCCCGATGCGGGCCGACACAAGGCGCAACCAGGTGGCGACGGCGTATGACGCCCTGTTGCAGCAACCAACGGCATCGTGGACGGTCGAGTATCACATCCAACAATCGCTCGGTGCCGGCGGCCAGGGGGTCGTCTACCTCACGCACCGCCAAGGCGCCGATGGCATCACAGTACCGGTCGCACTGAAGCTGTTCTCGCCCCATCGCTACAATGATCAGGCCGAGTATTGTCAGGACATGGCCAGGATTGCCCGCGTCGCGGCGCGGGTCGCCCTCATCCAGCAAGATCATTTGCTGGATGTTCACAATTTCGTGGAATGTAACGGCGTCCGCATCATGGTGATGGAGTGGATTGATGGGTTCGACCTGGACTATCTGCTCGACCCAATGACGCTGGAAGACACGCGGCGCCACGTCTCCGATGCGCAATGGACGTACTTGAATCAAGTCGTCTTCACTGTGGGACCAGCCCGCGCTCGCCTCAAGCCCGGCATCGCCAACGCGATCGTGCGCGAGTGCCTCGCGGCCTTGGCCGCGTTGCACCGCGAGGGGATTGTGCACGCCGACATCAAGCCCTCCAACATCATGGTAAAACGAACGGGCAACGCCAAACTGATTGATCTCGGAGCGGCCTTCGAGATGAAAGATCAGGAGAGTCGGCAAACGGTCACACCCCGCTACGCGGCGCCCGAAGTGCTCCGCGGCGAGCCGTGCACTCCGTATTCCGACCTGGCAAGCCTCGGCTATGTGCTGGTGGAAATACTCGCCGGGCTGCCGCTGTTCGCCGGTCTACGACGGATTGATGACCTGTTGCGGGCCAAGGAACGCCTGCCTGGGCAACTGTTCGAGCTTCTCCCGCAAGAGGTCGCTCAAAGCGAAACGCTCGTGGCCCTGATCCGCAGACTGGTGTCCGCGGATCCGCTGCAACGCTTTCCCAGCGCGGAGGCCGCCGATCTGTTCGAAGGTGGCGCCGCCAGCTTCAATCGGCAACTTGTCGTCGGCAACCTGGGCAGTGAGTACGAAATGGATCTACGTAGCTGGCTCGAGTGCTTACCCTAATTGGACAGCGCCATGATTGTCATCGGCGAATGCTTCGAACGCCAGTTGTGTCGTTCCCAGGAATTTGAACACACAAGAACTCCTGCCGCGCAATGAGGCAGGAACTCGCAGGGATGCCACCCCAGACGACAACTTGACATGCCTTCGGCAGGGTGAAACACGTGACTGCATCGAACGCAGCAAGTGATGTCGACCTTGCCTGTGCCGCGTGCCTGTATTTCGGCGACGCGCGATAAACGCGGCGCCTTCCAATTCGTGTTGATTTTTTGGTTACCACAAGAATGGAGAAGTTTCAATGAGAATAAGAAAAGGATTTCTGATCGATATGGATGGTGTCATCTATCGTGGAAGCCAATTGATCCCAGGGGCCGACGCATTCATCAAGGCCCTGATTGAGCGCGACCTGCCTTTCCTCTTCCTGACCAACAACAGCCAGCGTACACGGCGCGATGTCGCGACCAAGCTGATTCGCATGGGCATCCCGGCGGAGGAACGGCATGTCTTTACCTGCGCGATGGCGACCGCGCGGTTCCTGGCCAGTCAGAAGCCCAATGGCACAGCCTACGTGATCGGCGAGAGCGGCCTTTCCAATGCATTACACACCAACGGCTATTCGATCGTCGACAACGCCCCGGACTACGTTGTGGTCGGAGAAGGCAGAACGGTGACGTTGGAGATGCTGGAGACCGCCGTTCAGATGATCATCGATGGTGCGAAACTCATCGCCACCAACCTCGATCCGAATTGCCCGACCAGCACAGGCACACGCCCCGGATGCGGCGCGACGGTTGCCTATCTCGAGACGGCAACTGGCTTTCGCGCCCTCAGCGTAGGCAAACCGAGTCCGGTCATGATGCGGATGGCCAGAAAAGAACTTGGCCTCGCCACCTCCGAGACCATCATGATCGGTGACACGATGGAAACGGACATTCTGGGTGGGGTTCAGATGGGCTACCGCACCGTTCTGGTCTTGTCCGGAGGAACCAAGGCGGCCGACGTCGATCGCTTTGCCTATCGGCCGGATATGGTCGTCGACTCCGTCGCCGAGTTTGCCGCCACGCCCAGGCGACTGGACGAACTTGTTCCGACCATGAATCGCGAGGACGATTCCACGCACGACCTCCACCAATGGAAGCGGACTCCTGCTTGACCAACCGCGTGCAGGTAATCGAATTCGAGTGCCGGCTGGCCGACCAACGACCGCCAGCGGCACGCGTCAACAGTGAGCGCGAATATGGGATGATTGACCACCAACACCATGCAAAGCAGGAAGCAGGCAGTTCGACAGAAACCCGCGGGCCGACGATCATGTTGCATCGGTCATCAACGCGCAGGCATGCTCATTCCTTCG
>JAUIHJ010000766.1 GCA_030432015.1 bacterium | reverse complement strand
CTTGCTTCGCTACTGCGCGACCACGGCTACCAAACCGGGCTGGTTGGAAAGTGGCATCTGGGAATGGACTTTCCAGGGGACCGGACGACGCGAGACTGGAGCCAGCCCGTCAGGGACATGCCGCTCGACAAAGGCTTTGACTACTTCTGGGGAATTCCGGCGTCCATGAATTACGGGGTCCTGGCCTGGTTTGAAGGTCGCTACGCCAAGGTGCCTCCGACCCACTACACGCAGAAGAAACCGAATAAGATTGCGCTCGCCGATTATCGTATCATGCCACCCTATGCCACGACCGCGACGGTGGCTCCCGCGGATCGGACTGGTAAATTTAAGGGCAAGCTCGAAGTGGCCCCCGATTTTGTCGACATCGAGTGCCTGGACCGGTTTACGACCAAGGCCATCGAATGGATGCAGCAGCGGGACAAGGATAAGCCGTTTTTCCTCTACCTGCCGTACACTTCGCCACACAAGCCGGTGATTCCGATGGATCGTTTCCGCGGCCAAGGGAAAGCCGGGGCCTACGGCGAATTCATGATCGAAACCGATTGGCACGTGGGACGCATTCTCGAGTTCCTCGACCAGGCGCATTTGGCGGAGAACACGTGGGTTATTTTCACCAGCGACAACGGGCCCGAGACGACGTGGAAACAGCGCGCGGAGAAGTTTCGTCATCAGAGCAACGGGCCGTACCGCGAAGGGAAACGTTCGATTTACGAAGGAGGCCATCGCGTCCCATTTTTCGTTCGCGGGCCGGCTAATATCGTCGCACCGGGGAGGAAGTATGATCGGCCAGTCTGTCAAACCGACCTGTTGGCAACCATCGCGGAAATGCTGGGAGCAGAACTGCCAGCGGATGCAGGAGAGGACAGCCAGAGTTTTCTCCAGGTCTTAACGCAGAACGCGACGCTGCAGCGCGTCCCCATAATCCATCATAGCAGCGGCGGCGGTTTTGCAATTCGCGAAGATCGGTGGAAGCTCGTCATGGGAACACCGAAAGGCCAGCAGCGGCAACTCTTCGATCTGTCGAACGATCCGGGTGAGTCCAAGGACGTCATTGCCGAGCATCCGACGGTTGCAAAACGACTGGAGGCGGAACTGACGCGAATTGTGGTCAACGGTCGGAGTACGCCGGGCGAACCCGTGCCGAACGATACCGGGTATTGGAACGACCTCTATTGGCTGGACGAGAACGACTATCCACATCAGACGCCGCAACGCCAGGCTGCCACACGCGCAGAAGCTGAAGAATGCGAATGAAGGTTCCACCTGATCGAGGCGGCATCGGGAACGCAGCGGATGCGCATTACATCGAAACAGGTACTGACAATCGGATCGGTCCTATGCCACGCAGAATGAACAACACGTGCCTTTTCATCCTTGCAACGATGCTCGTTTTCAGTGCCTTGCTGTGCCCAGCGGTGAACGCGGCCGACGAGGATGGCGGCATCACCAGCCTTCCGGAAATCCTGCCCGGTAAACCGTGGCCGGAACGCAGGCAGGAGATCGAGCGCAGGTGGCTCGAAATCATGGGAGACTTTCCCACCGAGATCCCAGCGTTGCGTGTTGAGATGAAGGAAGTGGCCACGAGTAACGGGATCACGCGGTTTCACGTGAGTTTTCAATCGGAGGCGGACGATCGAGTAACGGGGTGGTTACTGGTTCCGGATGCAGCGATGAAGCAACCGACACCGGCAATCATTTGTATTCACAGCACAACGTGGGGTTCGGGCAAAGATGCCACGATCGGGCTCTCTGGTCGACGTCCGGTGGACCCGCCGCGCGATCCGCAGGTCGGAGCGGCGTACGGTTTGACGCTCGCCCAACACGGCTTCGTCACGCTGAGCATCGACTTACTGACCGATGGTGAGCGGATCGACCCGAAGCATCGTGTGATGGACACGCGACCGTTTTATGAAAAACATCCCGACTGGTCGATCGTCGGCAAGAATACATGGGACATCATGAGGAGCGTGGACTTTCTGCAGACGCTCAGTTTCGTCACTCCTGATCAGATCGGTTGCACGGGATGGTCGTTGGGTGGCCACACCGCGCTCTTCGCGGCAGCGTTCGACACTCGCATCGTCGCCACCGTGAGTAACGGTGGAGTCCTCGACTGGTACCGTCACGCCGACGCCTGGTCTCGTAAACCGTCCACGTGGACTCCCTGGCGAAAAGGGATTGACGCGCCGACCAGCAGCAAGAAACTGGAGGCGAGATTCGGATTCAAGACGAACAGCGGGCCATACATTTACTTGAAGAACTTTCGCCCTTTCATCGATGATCCGTCAAAACGAGTGCCTGTCGACTTTGACAGCTTGATGGCGATGGTCGCTCCACGCCCGCTCTTAGTTATTTCGACAGAGCAGGAAATGCATCGCCACAAGTTTTTCCCCAAGGCACGGAATACACTCGACATCTACATCGATTGGCAGGACACCGCAGGCCTGCCAAGTGTTCTGCGGGCGAGGCAGCAGCGGCTCGGTTACGCGGAAACGTTGGAGTACTACGACAGCCAGCACGGGATGAAAGCTTCGAAAATCGAGCGGGACTTTCAAGAGTTTGGCGCGGGGGATTGCTTCAGCTGGTTTTCGTTCCCCGGTGGCCATGCCTTTCCAGGAGTCACGCGGCGGTTGACGTTCGCGTGGTATGACCGCTGGCTCGGCAGGACCCTTTATTGATTGATCGTTAAGAAACGTCGAGCTCAGCGTGCGATTTGGTCTGAATCGTGCAAATTGCCTGGAATACGAGCGTGACAAACGCCGTGGAATTCTGCAGAATCATGGACGGCGTCATGCGTGACCCGCGCCCTTATTGCAACGCACCGAAAATTTCAGGGGAGAAACTATGAGTATCGATTTTCGCTTGATCTGCCGCGCAGGGCTTGTGACCCTGTGTCTGTGCTCAGTGAGCTGTCGACGCTCGGCCCCGCCCGTCGTTTCAAAGCAACCGCAGGAGGGTGTTGTCGTCGAAGAACCCGGCCAGGACGTCCCCGACAGCGACGATCCCAAAGTCGACGATCCGGGCACCACGCCGCCCGAGGATTCCCACCGCTATTCTGGCTACGAGGCTGAGTATCTCGAGCAAGGTTGGAATGACGAGGAACGCCATCGATTCTATTCCCTGGGCCAGGGTTCGCAGTTGGTTCCCTACAGTTGGTTTATCAGTCTGGAACTGCCCGACAGCGACGAGCTGTTACGGTCCGACCGCAACATGGCTGCGCTCGGTTGCATCACGCAACCGCCAAGTGATTGGAATCCAGATGGATTACCGATCGGTTTCGTCAAGGACTCGAATCCAAGTACGATCGCGATGAAGGCTGCGCTGCTTGGCCCAGACTACAACCAGGATCTCTTTCCCAATGAGGATGATTGGCTGGGGTTGAGTTGTGCGGCGTGCCATACCGCCGATTTGGCCTACGGAGGCAAAGTGATTCGCATCGACGGCGGTGGTGCGATGGCGGACATGGAGGGTTTTCTGGCAATGCTTGCAAAGTCGATGAGGGCCACGGCAGCCGACGACACAAAGTTCGCCGCGTTCGTGGATCGGGTCCGGGCGTTTGCGGGGGGGAATGACGGTGCCGCTCCGCCACGCGATGAATTCAACGCCTATACGGTTGTGATCGAGCAGCTTGTCAAACGAAACGAGACGCCGTTTCGGTACGGCTTGGCACGTTTGGATGCATTCGGGGCAATCTTAAATCAGGTCTCCGCGGCGGCCACGAAAATACCAGAGAATCAGCGACCCTCCAGTGCTCCGGTCAGCTACCCGTTCCTGTGGGATACACCGCACCTCGACTGGGTCCAGTGGA
>JAUIHJ010000765.1 GCA_030432015.1 bacterium | reverse complement strand
ATTTCATGATCAAACGCAGCCGTCTGGTCCCGATGATGCAAATTTTCGACTCGCCGGAACCGTTGGTCAGTGTCGGTGATCGACCGCGAACCACGATCGCGCCGCAGGCGTTGCTCTTCATGAATAACACCCAAGTCCGCGGTTATGCGGACGCCTTCGCTGGCCGTCTTGCCACGTCGGCCGACCAGTCGTTGGCCGCGGCGGTCACGCACGGCTACGAACTGGCACTTGCCCGACCACCCCAGTCCGTCGAGCAGGCTGCGGGTGTGCAGTTTATTGAACAACAGATGGCCACATACCTGGCGGACAAGAACCCTCGCGCGCGGCACTTCGCCTTGACGGACTTTTGCCAGGTGTTAATGAGTCTCAACGAATTTGTCTTTGTCGAATAAGCAGTTTCTTACGGAGCGCTGATCAGCATGACGACCACGAATAGCAGCCCTTTGCGACTCCATCGTCGCGAGTTGCTGAAGCGAGCCGGCTGCGGTGCCGGAATGTTGGGGCTCGCCACCTTGCTGCGTGACGAGGGCCTGTTGGCGGAGAACATCGGGAGTCAACCACCCAGCGATCCACTGGCGCCCAAGGCGGCGCATTTTCCGGGCACGGCCAAACGCGTGATCTGGATTTTCGTCAACGGCGGTCCCAGCCATGTCGACACCTGGGACTTCAAGCCGGAATTGGAGAAGCGGGACGGACAGTCGCTGGACGGATTTGACCGCTTCACCGGCTTCTTCGCGAATTCGGTCGGCGGGTTGATGAAGTCTCCGTTCAAGTTTTCGCAACACGGCCAGAGCGGCAAATGGGTCTCGGAGATTTTTCCGCATCTGTCGCAGCACGTCGACAAAATGGCCTTCGTGCACTCCGGTTTCACCGAATCGAATAATCATAGTCCGGCCTTGTTCAAGATGAACACCGGATTCACCCAGATGGGATACCCGTGCACCGGGTCGTGGGTGACGTATGGCCTGGGCAGCGAAAGCCGCGACCTGCCGGCATTCGTGGTCATGTCCGATCCCAAGGGCCGCGGCCTGCCCAAGGGGTATTCGGCGAATTGGGGTGCCGGATTCTTGCCCAGCGTGTATCAGGGGAGCTGGCTCAAACCGACCGGCGAACCGATCGACAATTTGAAGCCACCGGCCGAATTGACCCCCTCACGGCAACGCGCGCAGTTGGATCTGTTGGCTCAGTTGAATGGCAGTCACGCCGCCGAGCATCCGCAGGAAAAAGACCTGATTGCACGGATCGAAAGTTTCGAACTGGCGTATCGCATGCAGACTGCGGCGCCCGAAGCACTGGCCATTGAAGACGAACCGGCCCACATTCAGCAACTCTATGGCCTGGATGACGATCGTTGCAGCCACATCGCCAAACAGTGCTTGATCGCACGGCGGCTGGTCGAACGGGGGACGCGGTTCGTGCAAATCTACTCGGGCGGCATGGAGAATCAACGTAGCTGGGATGGTCACAATGACATCCAGGGCAATCATCAGGGGTTCGCCAACGAGACCGACAAGCCGATCGCTGGCCTGCTGGCCGACCTCCAGCAACGCGGGTTACTGGATGAAACACTGATCGTGTGGGGCGGCGAGTTTGGCCGGCTGCCGGTCGCCCAGAAAGCCGCCAAGCCGGGCCGTGATCACAATCCGCATGCCTTCACCTACTGGTTCGCGGGCGGTGGCATGAAGGGCGGAACGTCATTTGGCGAGACCGACGAAATTGGCCATCGGGCGGCCGTGGATCGGGTCAGTGTGCACGATCTGCACGCCACGATCCTGCACGCTCTGGGCCTGGAACACAAGCGGCTGACGTATCGGCACAACGGGCGAGATTTTCGGCTCACCGACGTCGAAGGGCGCGTGATTCACGAACTTCTGGCCTGATGCTGCGCAAAGTGATACAGAAAGACGCCGCTGGCCACGGCAGCGTTCAATGAATCCACGTCGGACCGAATTGGAATCGTTACTTTCAATTGACAACACCGGACGGATTCCTCGGCGAGACCACAGCCCTCGTTGCCAATCACCACGCCCACGCGATCCAGCGGGCCGGTCTGCGTCAACGGTTGAGCGTCTTCGTCCAGAACGGTGGCGACCAGGGTTACCCGGTGTTGGTCGGTCAAGCGCCGGAGGGTCGCGTCAAGCGCGGGTACCCTACAGATGGGCAGCTTGAAGACCGCGCCCATCGAAACACGCAGGACGCGTCGTGAAAATGGATCGGCACATCCTGGACCCAGGAGAACGGCGTCCACGCCGAATGCCGCGCAGTTGCGCATGATGGCGCCCAGATTCGTTGGGTCGCCGACCTGGCTACAGACAACGATCAGCGTCGGCAATGGCGGGGCGGGGACCGCGTCGTCAACCTCCGGCAATGCAGGCCGCAGCCCGCAGCCCAGCATCCCGCGGTGAAAGTCGAAGCCGACCACCAGATCAATCGTATTCTCCGGCAGGACCAGGATGTCAGTCTGGGCGGCAATGCTGGCCGGCAGCGCCGCTGCCCGCGCCGCATCGGTCAGGATCGAATCGGTTGTCAGCGTGCTGGCGAGCAACCGCTCGACGAGAAAACGTCCTTCCACCACAAACCGTTGCTCGTCCCGGTTGGCTCGCGGCGCAGCGACGTCGCGAGTTGGCGTATTGCGGGCAAACGTTTTACGAGCTGGCGCGTTGCGATTGGGTAAGTTGCGATAGGGCATTAAGCGTGGGTCCTCGAGAGACTCCAAGAAAACGACGGGCATCATCTCTCCCGGGACTTCCGCATTGTCAGCGAAAGGCAGATAATCATTCAGGGCTGGTACTAAAGTGGATGGCGCTACATTCTCGGGCTGCGCAACGCTCGACGAAGGGGACGCTGTCCAGCTAAGTGTGCATTCCCAACGTCTCTGCCGCAAACCGCCTTCAGCGAGTTATTCGCTGCAAGCTTGCGTTTTCATTTCACCAACCCAACACGGCGATGTCACTATTACCAATTTGGTCGGATTTTCGCTGTCCCGTGGTCGGCATGATTCACGCCCCCGCGCTGCCGGGGTCTCCCGGTTTTCGCGGCGATTTGCCAGCCTTACGCGCGGCGGCGGTGGCGGATGCCAAGGCCCTGGCGGCCGGTGGAGTGCAGGGCCTGCTGTTGGAGAATTTCGGCGACACGCCATTTTATCCTGACAAGGTACCGCCGATTACCGTCGCCCACATGGCCGCGCTGGCGACCGAAGTGCGTTGCCACACGGATCTCCCGTTGGGGATCAACGTGCTACGTAATGACGCCGATGCTGCCTTGGCGATTGCCCACGCCGTCGGTGCGGCGTTCATTCGCGTGAATGTGCTTGTCGGTGCTTACGTCGCCGACCAAGGGATTCTGCAAGGCGCCGCCCACCATCTCTTGCGGCAGCGACGGCGATTGGACGGCGAAGACATTAAGATCATTGCCGATGTGCATGTCAAACACGCCGCGCCGTTAGCCGCACGTCCCTTGGCCGAGGAGGCAGCGGATGCGGTTCGGCGCGGCGGTGCGGACGCGATCGTTGTTTCCGGCGCGGCGACGGGAGCGCCGGCGGATGTGGCGGAACTGCGGACCGTCCGCGCTGCGGTGCATCCCGCGCCGGTCCTGGTTGGCAGTGGAGTTACGATCGACAATGCGGCCCAGCTTGCTGCCCTGGCGGACGGCTTGATCGTGGGCACGTCACTCAAACATGATGGCCAGGTTTCCCAGCCCATCGACACACACCGGGTCGCCGAGTTGATGCGGATTGTCGCGGGGGCAACGGCGGGTCTTTAGCCGGGGGGTGGATGCACTGCGATTGAACACGCATCCCACGGACGCA
>JAUIHJ010000764.1 GCA_030432015.1 bacterium | reverse complement strand
GGCCGCCGAAAACCCGCTGGTAACGGATTACCTTTCAGCGCTGGCGGCAACCTACTACGAATCCGCCCTGGTGCTTCAAGATCTGGGTGCCGAGGCCGAGGCAGCCGAGCGACTGCACACCTCCATCACGATGCTGGAGCGTCTCGCGCAGGAACGCACCCCCGACGACCTCTTGCGGTTGGCTGGCGCCCACACCATCCTGGCCGAATTAGAACCGGACAACTCCGGTGTGGCCATCGAGTACCTGCAAAAGGCCCGCGATGTGCTGCTGGAAAAGATCAGGTCCATGGCGGGGGATCCAGGTCCCAACAAGGCGCGTGACGAATATGTTACGGCGGTCGAACAGATCGAGCAGATGCTCCGCGATCGCACGGGGGTCAAGGACGGGACGGCAACGTAGTGCCGCGTCCTGGCGTTTGGGGCGGCCAGAAGCACGCTAGCAGCCCGGGCACGCGGCGACGAAATTCAGTAGTTACGTCGCTGACGACATTTGATAGAGTCCCTATCGGTTCCATCATGTCAGCGAGTTGTCTCGGAGAGTTTTCAATGCGTGTCCTTTGGATCTTCGATTACCTCGCGCCGGCGTGGCAGCAGGTTGCGGATCGGCTGGCCAAGACGCCGGACATTTCGCTGGAGATTATGGCTCGCTATGACACGCCCCCGCCGCTTTCCGCGTCGATTCCGCTGTCTCCATTGACATGCCGCCATAAGGTCGACTTCCGGGCCCGCAAAGCGATTCGCCAGAAGCTTCGTTCGGGTGAATTCGACATCGCTCACGCCTACACAAGTCGGAACCTGGCGAGTCTGATCGGCGGTTGCCGCGGATTACACCGCAGTCCCCAGATTGTCGGCTATCGGGGCGCCATCAGTCGTTTGCGGAGGCTGGATCCCTCCAACTGGATCACCTTCTGGCATCCCGCTGTCAGCAAGATCACGTGCGTGTCACAGGCCACCGAGCGAGCGTTGCTCGCCTCGGGCATCTCGCCATCCAAGCTGGTCTCCGTCAACGAAGGGTGCGACGCGACGGGACTGCGCAAGGCCGACCCGGCGGATGTGAGCGACTTCGGCATCCCGGCGGGCGCGTTCGTGGTTGGCACGGTGGCGAACATGCGCCCCGTCAAAGGCATCGACTTGCTGCTCGAAGCAGCCTTGGAGTTAGCTGACCTACCCAACATCTACTGGCTGCTGATTGGCGGCGTGAGCGATCCGAAGGTTTCGGAATTGGCCCGCGACCCGCGCATCGCGGATCGCGTCTGCCTGGCCGGGCGGCGCGAATACGGTCGACGTTACGCCGAATTATTTGACGTATTCGCGTCGCCGTCGCGCATGGAAGGATTTGGGATAGCCGTGCTGGAGGCGATGGTCCAACGGGTCTGCCCGATCGTCACCAACGTGGGTGGCCTGACGGAACTGATTCGCGACCAGCGCGACGGATTGGTCGTGCCGCCGGAAGATCCCGCGGCACTTGCCAACGCCATCCGTCGACTGTATCACGACGCGGCGCTGCGACAGCGACTCGCTGACTCGGCGTATCTCCGTAGCATGAACGAGTTTTCCATTGCCGCCTGGACAGCACGCCTGGTCGACGTCTACCGCGATCTGGCCGCCGCGGCGCCTGCGCGGGCCGCGTAACGCGTTGCCTCGGCACGCGACAAGCGTTTTTTTCAGGCAAACCGATTCACCGGTGGCTATGCTTGAAAACCGGCGGGCATCGCATTGCCGGTCAGACGGTCGATCAAATGGCGATGCAATTGCGGCGATACCCTCTCTCGCGCCGTGATTTAGCCCGCTGCCATGATCACACCACAGGGTTCCTCACACGAGAGTATCTGATATGCCACGCTTGCTTGTTCTCTGCATTACGTCGACCTTCGTTTTTGCCCCTTCGCTGGCATGGTCGACGGAAACCATCCGCCTCGCCTCCTCCCCTGCCCTGTCGGCCGACGGTAAAACATTGGCCTTCTCCTGGGCGGGCGACATCTGGACGGTGCCAACCCAAGGCGGGTCGGCCGTGCAGCTCACGCATTCGGCGGATCGCGAAGACCACCCCAAGTTCTCGCCGGATGGCAAGTCCATCGCCTTTACCAGCGATCGGACCGGGAGCTCGCAGGTCTTCATCATGGCCTCCAACGGCGGCGCGCCAACCCAACTCACGTTTCACAGCGAAGGCTGCACGCTTGATGACTGGTACCCCGATGGCAAGTCACTCTTGATCCGAGCGACACGCGATCATTTTTGGCGCCGGGCCGAACGATTCTACCGCATCAGCGCGACAGAACGATCAGCTGAAGCGCTCTTGTTCGACGCCTATGGATCGTCCGGCCAGCTGGCGCCCGATGGAACCAAGCTGCTTTTTACCCGGGAAGGCGAACGTTGGTGGCGGCAAGGGTACCGGGGCAGCCGGTCCAGCCAGGTCTGGATCGCGGATCTTGAGTCCGGTGATTTCACCGAAGTGGTCAAGCGGGATACTGAGTCTCGCGGTCCGTTGTGGCGCGCCGACGGCACGGCGATTTTCTACGTCAGCGGGCAAAGCGGATCCCGTAATCTCTGGCAGCGCGATTTGGCCAGCGGCGATGAACGACAATTGACCTTCTTCGACCAAGACCTGGTCGTATGGCCCTGCATCTCCCGCGATGGATCGGTGATCGTATTTCGTCACTTCGCGGAACTCTATCGGCTGGATCCGACCGGTGACGGCAAGCCGCACAAGATCACCATCCGGGCCGATGTCGACCGAGTGCGAGCGCCGATCCAACGTCGCACGTTGAGCTCGGCATCCAACGTGGCATTTACGTCTGACGGCCTGGAAATGGCCTTTATCGCTGGCGGCGACCTGTGGGTGATGGACACTGAGTTGCGCGAACCCCGTCAGGTCACCAACACTCCGGAAGAGGAGCGCGAACCGATCTTCTCGCCGGACGGTGCGACCATCGTCTACTTGAGCGACGCGGAAGGCCAGTGCGACATCTGGCAAGCCACGCGAGACGATGACCAAAAGTTTTGGTGGCAGAACACAGCCTTCCAACACAAGGCCCTGACCAAGACGACCGAAGTCGAATCGGATCTGCAATGGAGCCCGGCGGGCGATCACATCGGCTTCGTCCGCCAACGAGGCGACATGTGGGTCATGAAGCCGGACGGCAAGGACGCGCGTCGCCTCTTTCGCTCGTGGAACGCCCCCGACTATGACTGGTCACCGGATGGCCAGTGGCTCGTCTATGCCTTGAGCGACAGCGACTTCAATCGCGACGTCTACATTCTTCCCCTGGACGGTTCGCGAGAAGCGTTCAACATCTCGCGCCATCCCGACAACGATGGTGGCCCCAAATGGTCGCCAGATGGAAAGATGATTGCCTTTACCGGTCGTCGCGTCGGGAGTGAGGTTGATATCTACTATCTTTACCTGCAGGCGAGCGACAGCGAACAATCGTCGCGCGATCGCAAGCTGGCCAAGGCGATCGCGAAGCTCCAGAAAGCGCGACCGAACAGCAAAGGGAAAAACGTCGCCGATGCCGGCACCAGCCCCCCAAAAGGCTCCGGCAAGCCAACGGCGGACGATCAACCCCCAGCTGCGAATTCGGACGTTGACGCCCAACCGGCAGAAGGTACCTCCGACGATGCGGCCACAGAGAACGACCAGACCAAACTCCCTAAGGTCGTGATCGACTTCAAGGGCTTCGTGGACCTGATCCGCTGGCGCTACATCGATGACGACGAGACGGCGATGAACGCGCTGCTCAACGGCGAGCTCGACTTCTTCGACCGCGTCAAGTCGGCCGACTACTTCGGCCCGCGCACGAAGTCGGACCTCTT
>JAUIHJ010000025.1 GCA_030432015.1 bacterium | reverse complement strand
CCATGGTGGTCTTTTCGAAGGGAGAGGAGGTGAATCGCAGAGCAGGACCGTACGATTTTCCGTTGAGGCTTTATCTTAACACAAACTTGCGGCAGACCGAGACGATCGCCGCTTCGTCCCGCAACTGCTGCGTGCCTATTCCCCCGGCCAACAGCGGTCCCGAAGCCTCCGCGAATTCATATTCATCGTGCATATTCAAGATCGCGGTGATCGCATATCCGCTCCGGCGCAGGTTCGCCAAGGCGATCGCATGTTCCTCGCTGACCTGGGACAGGATCACAATCACGGATGCATCACGCGGCAGGCGGCTTTGCGTTTCGCCGATCAACTGGGCCAGGCTCAGGCCGTCGGTGAGTTCGGCTCGAGCGAGCGATTCCAGGATTCGCATCAATTGTTCGGCACCTCGCTGGGTGTCGACCACGACCGGTTGCAGACGGTCGCTATCGTCCAGCATACTGGCGGTCGAGCGGGCTGCAGCGCGGGTCCGAATGTCGGCAGCCCAACCCTTCTGTCGAATCCGGTCCGCCGCGTCACGGGCGTTGGTCACCAGCCCGATCTGCTGGCCCATTTCGTAGACGGCGTTGGCAATGGATGCTGCGGCGGTGATAGCCAACTCGCTCCGCATCGGCTCATGTTGTTTCAAGTGTGACTGGCGATGGAAGTCCAGCAGAATGGTGGCGCCGGCAATCGTGGATGGCTCGAAGACCTTGCTGTGCAATTCACCGGTTCTGGCGGTCGCTTTCCAGTGGACGCGGTTGAGCGGGTCACCAGCCTCGTAGCGGCGAACGCCTGCAATGCGGGTCGGATCTTCATACAACCGGTGGGTCATCGTAACCTCACCGATGGGGCGTTTGGAGGCGACATCGTAACCCTCCAGCGGATACACCTGGGGATAGACCAGCAGAAAATGCGGCTCGGTGGCGACCCGATAGCGTCGATGGAGCCCGAACAGGTCCCCTGTTTCCAGCACGAGGGGCCCGAGTTGATAGTAGCCCCGGCGATTGCACTGCATCTGGTACCGTAATTGTCGCTGCCCGCCGGCGGGTAACATCGAAAGCTGAACGCGACGCCCCTGAACTTGGAGATTGGGCGGATCATGAATTAACGCGCTGCGCGGCAACAGGTCCTCGACCAGGCACCAGGGGATCGGGAGCGGCCCGTGGTTGACGATATCGACCACCACGGCCACCGTGTCGCCAACATCGGCGCTGAGGCGATTACACTCACGCTCGGCCGTTAGATTCTCGGCCCACGTGCGCGTCAGGTAGCGGCTCGCCAGCAGTATCCCCAGCAGCGCATACATGGCGTAGGAGAGCAGGCCCAGATCAAAGATCAGGGAAAGAATCAGAATCAGGACCGCGCCAACCAGCCAGTTCATGAGTTTGCTGTGTCACTCCGCTACGCGGTTGGCGATGCCGTCAGATGCGGGTCAATCCGCGGTGGTCTCTGATGGCCTCAGTCTGCTATTCCAAGGTCGGGACCGCGATCTCGTCAATGATTTCTTGCACCACGTGTTCGGCCGTGACCTTGCGCAGACGACTCTCCGGCCGCAGAATCAGTCGATGGGTCATGACTGGTGCGGCGATCCGTTTGACGTCGTCCGGCTGCACATAGTTTCGACCGCGAATCGCGGCCATGGCCTGAGCTGTTCGGAACAGCGCGATCGAGGCCCGCGGGCTGCCGCCCAGCGCCAGGTCTTCATGTTCGCGTGTGAGATGGACGATCTGCATCAGGTACTGGCGGACTTTGACGTCAACATGCACTTCACGGACCGCATTCTGACAGGCAATCAGCTCAGCGGCTTGAATCACCGGGTTCAGGCTGTTCAGCGGATGGGCGTGCTGGAGCATTTCCAGCATCTTGAGTTCGTCGTCGAAGTTGGGATATCCGAGGCTGAACTTCATCAGGAAGCGATCCAGTTGCGCCTCGGGCAATGGGAAAGTGCCTTCGTGGTCAACGGGGTTCTGCGTGGCGATGACCAAGAACGGCGGCGAAAGGTCATGCGTGATACCATCGACCGTGACGCGGCCTTCAGCCATCGCCTCCAACAATGACGCCTGCGTTCTGGGCGTCGTGCGATTGATCTCGTCTGCCAGGACGATCTGCGCAAAGATGGGACCGGGACGAAACTCGAATTCCGTCGTCTTCTGGTTGAAAATCGAGGCTCCCGTCACATCCGAGGGAAGCAGGTCAGGCGTACATTGGACCCGTTTAAACTCGCAGCCAACGCTCCGGGCGAGCGCCCGAGCCAGCATGGTTTTGGCGACGCCGGGCACATCTTCCAACAAGATATGGCCTTCGCAAAACCAGGCTACCAGCGACATGATCAACTGCTGTCGTTTACCGACGATGGCATTCTCGACATTCGCGATGATCTTCTTGGCTACTCCCTGAACGTCCGCCACGGTACCCTCGTCGGTTGGTCTGGCATCATCATTTCTACAAGGCGGCACATCATCGCGAACTCAAAACACGGCAGCGCGTCTTGGAGTCTGGTCGAATTCACTCACTCACTCGCTCACTCACTCACTCACTCACTCACTCACTCACTCACTCACTCACTCACTCACATTTCGGCGCATGGCGATGAACCCGGTGCGGTCCAGCTATGCTAACTGGGCGGTCGGCCGTTTTCCACACGTCGTTTTGTCGCCGGGGCGGGTGGTTACGCAGCGAAGTCGAGGGGCGGGCGCAATTCAACGTGGCTGAGGCGTCTTCTCATCCATCAGCGTCTCCTGCCATTGTTGAATCTGCTGCAGGGCCGCCAGTGGGGTCAGGGCGTTGAGGTCGGTCGTCTTGATCGTTTCGAGCAGCGGATGATCGTAGGGAGCAAACAAGGTCAACTGCACGTCACCTCGCGGTCGGCTCTTGCCCCGTTTGGCCAGCTTGGCCTTGCCGGCGTCGTCGAGGTGATCGGACTCCAACTGATTCAGAATCTGTTTGGCCCGCTCGTTGACCGACTTGGGAACTCCGGCGAGCCGGGCGACGTGGATTCCGTAGCTCTTATCGGCGGCACCCGGAACGATCTTGTGCAGGAAAACAACGTTATCGTCCCATTCCTTGACAGCGACGTTCAGATTGCGGATTCCGCCCAGGGTATTTTGCAGATCGGTCAGCTCATGATAGTGCGTGGCAAAAAAGGTGCGGCAGCCGATCTGATCGTGGATATGTTCCACAATGGCCCACGCCAGCGAGACGCCGTCATAGGTACTGGTACCGCGGCCGATTTCATCCAAAATCACCAGGCTTTGCCCGGTCGCGGTGTTCAGGATTCGCGCCGTCTCGGTCATTTCGACCATGAACGTACTTTGCCCGCGCGTTAATTCGTCACTCGCGCCGACGCGGGCGAATATACGATCAGCAACGCCGATGGTCGCGGACTGCGCGGGAACGTAGCTCCCGGTCTGTGCCATCAGCGTGATCAGGGCGACCTGCCGAATGTAGGTGCTCTTACCCGCCATGTTCGGACCGGTGATCAACATGATCATGCCGTCGTCTGGACTGGCGGTGGTGTCGTTGGGGACAAACGTGCCCTGCGGTTCGATAATATCCAACACCGGATGGCGACCGTCGACGATTTGTAGGGCCGGGTCCTTGACGACGGTCGGTCGGCAGTAACCGCGTTCTTGTGCCAATTCAGACAGGGCACAGAGCACATCGAGCTGTGCGAGCGCTTCGGCGGTACTCCGTAACTGCGGCCCGGCGGCGTGCACTTGATCACGCAATTCGACAAAGATACCGTATTCAAGCTCGCGCGCCTGATCGTCTGCAGAGATGACTTTCTCTTCGTACTCTTTGAGCTCCGGCGTAATATATCGCTCGGCGTTTTTCAGTGTCTGCTTCCGAATAAAGTAGTCGGGTGCTTTGTCGCGGTGTGCATTGCTGAGTTCGAGATAGTATCCGAAGACCTTATTGAAGCCGATCTTCAGATTCGGCAAGCCGGTCTCCTCGGCGATCCTGGCCTGATATTGCGCGATCCATTGCTTGCCGCCGGCCGCGAGTTCGCGCAGCTCATCCAAGGCCGCCCGGTAACCGGGACGAATGACCCCGCCGTCCCGAGCGCTGAGCGGGCAATCGTCGACCAACGCGGCTTCGAGTGTTCCGCGGAGTTCAGGGCAGAGGTCAATTTGTTGCTCGAGTTCCTGCAGCCGGGTCGACTGTCGGGCGGTCAACTTCGCCTTGACCTTGGGAAGTCCTGCCAGTGTGCGACTGATAAAGCTGAGGTCGCGTGGCGTGGCGCGGCCGGTTGTCACTCGAGCCAGCAAGCGTGCCAAATCGTACACATTTCGCAGTTGGGTCCGGATTTCGTTCCGCAATCCCGTCTGCGCATTGAGTTCGCCCACCGCATCCAGCCGCGCGTCGATCCCCCCGATGTCGGTGAGCGGGCTGCCAATCCAATCTGCCAGCAGACGCGATCCCATCGCTGTCACCGTGCGGTCGATCACCGACAGCAGCGAACCCTCGCGATTGCCTTCACGAATCGTGCGCGTGATCTCCAGGCTGCGACGGGTTGACTCGTCAATTTCCAACGCACCGCCACGCCGATAGGGAACCAGGCGATCGATATGGTCGAGCGACGCGCGCTGTGTCTCGCAGAGGTATTCGAGCACCGCACCGGCAGCCCGAATCGCGGTCGCATCGTCATCGCCAAATCCGAACCCCTCTAAGGACGCGGAGCCGAAGTGTTTCGACAAGGCCGATGTGGCCGCCTCGTGGGCGAACGACCAGATCGGGCGTTTGGTCAACATCAGCGAATCGCGGACGTAGGGTGGCAGCGGATCGTCGTCTTCACAAACCAGGCATTCGGACGGGTTGATCCGGGCCAATTCATCGGCGAGGCGGTCGGCGGAAAACACGGCAGCCTGGAAACGGCCCGTCGATAACTCAGCCCAAGCAACGCCGATCTCGGTTTCACGACCCTTGCCACCCGCCACGACTGCCGCCAGAAAGTTGCTTTCACGCGGGTCGAGCAGCGCATCGTCGGTAAGCGTGCCAGGTGTCACCACGCGGACGATTTCCCGCTTCACCAATCCCTTGGTCAGCTTCGGATCTTCCATCTGCTCGCAAACGGCAGCGCGAAACCCTGCTTTGATCAGTTTACCCAGATAGCCATCCAGCTGATGGTGCGGGAATCCCGCCATGGGAATGGGATTGTCGCCTTTGTCCCGACTGGTCAGCGTGAGTCCCAGAACACGAGCGGCGGTCTTGGCGTCTTCATGAAAGAGCTCGTAGAAGTCGCCCATACGAAACAACAGAATCGCATCGCCGGCGACCTCCTTGGCGTCGTGAAACTGCTGCATCATTGGTGAGACGGTCATAGCGGAAAATCGTACCAAGAGCGACTCGCTTCGACGAGTGGGCATTGCGTGCGTGCGGTCCGCTGGTTAGTTGAGCAGCCCGGCACGTTCGGCACGGTTAAGAATCAGCGTCCACTCGCGTCCGGCCGCTTGACGGGCGAGTGGCCCTGCGGTCGGGTCGAAGGCGACGCGCGGGCCGAAGGCGTTCTCCAGGAAGAACGCGGAAATCTGGCGGATCGCCAAATGGTCGCTGCGCAAGCCCGTCACCATCCGGTCTGCATCCGCACGTGTGACACGGGTGCCAGCTCGGGCCGACCGCCACCAACCCAACACATTCCGGACCATTTGCGCGTCACCCGTCTGCCGCGCGAGTGTCCGCAGGGCGAGGTTGACGCGAGGGTCGTTGGGTTGCCGCGCCAGGAGCCAATTGAGTGCCAGCAGCCGCAACTTGGCATCGGGGGAAGATAACGCTTGGGCCAGAGTCTGATCGGTCGCAATGGCCAATGACCAGCGGGCGGCAAACAGTTTCGCGGGATGGTCGTCCGCTCGCCAGATCGCATCCAGGTCCGCGCGAACATCCCGGCTGGCCAGCAATGCTTCGCGGGTCGCTGCCGGGACCTTGGCTGACTTGTCGGGGCGTGTAAACCAGCTTGTGCTGGCAACGATCGGGGTCGATTCGCCCAAACCGCTGGTTCCTAACACGACTTGGCGGCCAGCAATGATTTCCGTGCTGGCCACGGCCACGCGCCCGCGACGCACCAGGAGTTGCGACTGGTTGGCGAAGACTGTGAATCCGATGGCTGTGTCGGCTTCGATCGGCTGAATGATCCAGCTCTTGGCGCCCACCTGGAGATCGACCTGTTCGTCCGCCGGCATGTCGGACAGCGCCACGCGGCCTCGCGTGATATTCATTTGCAGCGCGCCGCGCGTCCCGTTGACGTGAACTTGGGTATCCTCTGCCAAGACAAGGCGACCGTGGTTGGTCTTGGCGCTAGCCCAGCTATCGGGCAGTGTGGCGTAATTCGGGACGGCATCGTGATGCACCTCGGCGTTAGGGCCGTGCCAAGGTTGCGAATCGTCGTCACGTGCGACCAGCAGACCGTCGATCTTTTCCCATTGAATCGCCAGCGAACGATAGGGCTGGGGCGGCGAGCGATCCGTAGCAATCTGGGGGGACGGGCGTTGCCGCGATGGTGTCTGCGGAGCCGGGGCGTTGCTCGGCAACGTCGTACCGCCACCGTCGACCAAATCAGACGGTCGCCGGGGAAGGGTCGGTGCCGACGGCGGGAACGATTGCGGCCCGGATGGCGGCGCATCTTCGTCCGGTGGTTGCAGGCCCGGCGCATACCGGTCTTCCTCGGCGTCGTTCAAATTCTCGTGCGGCGTCTCGGACTTGCGGCCGTCCGAGGGAGTGACGATCCGTTCTGGTACACCGCCGCCAGTCCCGTGGCTGCGCACGATCATCACCACGGCACCCAGCCCCAGCCCGAGGCCGATGACGATGGTCGCCACGTAGACCAACCAGGCCGGGGTCCGCGATCGTCGCCCGCGGCGTGTTCGTGCGGTGGGCGTCACGATTACCGCGACGTCCGAGTTGGTTACGCCGGGGGGCGTTGCGCCCGCGGGGGCTGTGGTCTGACGTTCAACGCCATAAGGATCCGCGGACTGGGTGAGGGAGCGGTCGCTGCGCAACGCGCTGTCGGCGCAGGACGGTCCCGTTTCCGCCGTCTTCCACTTGTGCTTCGGCATCGGCGAGCCGTTAATGCCGTCCTGCGGACCAAGGGCCAGGAGGCGATTCGTCACGGCGGTCGACGGTCGCATCTCCTCCGCCTCCCGATCGTGTGGCGGATCAACGTAGAGAAAGCGGTAGGTACTGACAAATTCGCGGAGCAGTTCCGGCGAGTCCCAGCAATTCCGCTCGACGCGTGCAGCTTCGGGGAGCGCCAACGTGCCCTCCAGGAACGCTGCGAGTGTCTCAGCAGGAACGTCCGGTTCCTCCCAGGTCGTGATGGGAAGCGTGGAGTCGACGGCCGCTAATTGAAGTCGTTCCCAGGCCGCTTGCCAGGCAGGTGTATCGAGTCGCAGGCGCGTAGCGCGAGATTCGGAAACGGACAGATGTCCCTCCAGATATCGCATCAGGTAGATTAACGATCCTTGCGGTTCGCTCATCCTGCTACTCGGAACACAATGGTCCGACTCCGGTCAATGGTTTTCGGTGATGAGATGTGAATTGAATCGCATGGTTATGGGTTGTGGGCCGTCCGTTGGCCATCGGCCTCCATGAGTTTTCGCAAGCGGGCTTGTGCACGGTGGAGTTTTGGACCCACCGAGTTGATTGAGATTCCCAAGTTCTGACTAATTTCGTCGTAACTGAGACCGTCCAGAAAGAACATGCGTAATACGGATCGATCGCCATCATTCAGGCGGTTCAGCATGGTCCGCAAGCGGACGCCGTCTTCGGTTTGGATGAGCGCTGCCAGAATATCCTCCGATCCTTTGCCGGTGATGTCGGTCGGCTGCAGATCATCCAGTCGCTGATTGGCACTTTCCTGTCGTTGGCTTCCTCTCTGCATCCATTTTAGACAACTTCGCCGCGCGATGACGGCCAGCCAGGTCGCCAGACTGCTGCGTCCCTCGAAACGTCGCAAACTGGCAAAGTCGTTTTCCACCAGCGCGGCGAAGATTTCCGCGCAGATGTCTTCGACGGCCGACCGATCGAGCTGTCGATTGAACTCCAGCGCCGTGCGCGCGACGCGTGCATACACCAGGCCCTGAAATCGCTGGACGAATTCAGACCAGGCGACGCGATCACGGGCGATTAACGCCGCGAGTAAACGCTGTTCCTCGTCGTGATGCACCAAAGCAGCCACCCTTGCCTAGACCGCACTGTTGCACCCGAGAGGGCGAAACGCCGTGAAGCGGATTGGCCGTACCTGGCCGTCACGGCGGCATGCGGAATGATTCCGGTTTTCGTCTTCTACTCAGCGTCGCATGTGGGACTGGCCTGACAAGACCACGGTTGCCTGAGGGTGCGCTGCCGATCGTGTCAACGTACTCGGATCGGCATCATTTCACAATCGTTTCTGAGCGAGTTTATGGCCGTAGCCTCGCTGGCGAGTGCGTGGACATCCGCCGTCTGGCGAGGGCCGCTACGGAGATGTTGGACACCGCTTGTCTGGACGTTTCTTGATCAGCTGTACGCGACGTCGTAACTGCGGCTGATCGACTGCACTGCGTTGGGCGCGCATGCGAAGCCCCTCTCCCTGGCGGTGTCCAGCCAAGGAGAGGGAACGACGCAAAAACCGGTCGTGGGGGTTGTGGGTGCAGCGACTATTCTCCGTCAAACTGCCCACGAATCGCATTCGAGGTGCGCCGCTGAGAATGTCGCACACGTTCGACGGCATCCAGGCACGCCTCGCGCACACGCCGCGCGAGTCCCGGGGAATCCAGTCGGAGCAGGATTTCAATGCAATGCCGGCAACGCTCGTGAATTTCGTCAACACAGGCATCCGAGCGTGCTTCGATGACGTTCAGGCACCTGTGAGCGACGGCCCTGGCACGCTCGGTGTTGCCCGCTTCCAGGAGCTCATGGATGCGACGAATACACTCGTGAGCCGTGTCCACGTTGGCGGACACGCAACGTTCGGCAATTTGATCGACGGAAGCAACACATCGCCTGGCGATCTGTTCAGGGTCCGGGCCATCGGTCGATTGGGCGGTGGCAAATTGCTGACCGGCGAGCACGATGATTGCGGTGAAGGCCAAAATTCCAAGTCGCTGAATGATCATGATTTTCCTCGGGATTTCTTCGGTCGGTGAAGGAAGTGGAACGGAACACTTGGCGGGAGGCGAAGCTCCCTGAGTCGCGGCTCACCAGTGGTAGTACCGAAGACGCGGAGATTCGTGCATTGAGATCGAAAAAAATCAGGTTGTTTTATCGCTGCCCGCTTCTGCTGTGCTTTCTCGCAGGTTCCGTTAAGCTATGTCGCTCCGCTGCTGCAAATCGATTGAGGGCCCGAAACGTCATGCCGAGACCCACCGACGATCAAATCATCGAGTCCATTCGAATGTATCGCCAGGCGTTGCAGGAGACCCGGGATCTCTATGCGGAGGGTGGAAAACTCGCCGGCGATTCCTATGGGTGGCTGGCAGACGACGACCATCGAAACGTGGCGGGGGTGGCAGGTCAAATGGATGACCTGCACCAGGGATTCCTGATGAAGGTTTTCGCCGCTGTCGTCCCCGGCGTGAAGGGACGCACGTTGGAACAGCGTCAGTTAGGTCGCGTTCTGCTGGAGCACATCTGGGGTGTCCCGGTGATGGGGCAGCCGTTGCAGGATTCAGTGGATTGGCTGATCGGGGCCGCACACAAATTTCGCTGGTACGATCTGGTGCGGCCGTTCGCCGAATTACCGGAACTGCGCGCTCGCTGGGGCGAATTGGAAACCCTGGCAATGCGGATGGCGCATCTGCTGACCGCCATTGATGGTGATATGAGCGTCGCGGACAACGGTTCGATTGCCGCGATGCGGGATGAGTTTCGTCACGTGCTGGGTGAGGCTCCCGAACACTTGACGCGTGACGCGGATACCAACAACGCCCGCACCGCTCTGGAGGCACTGCGAGACGCGTCGCGGGAACTGCGTCAGGGTATGAAGAGCTCGGCGACGACAAGCCAGGCGTCGTCACCTCAAGACGCTGCCGCTGACGACGATTCCGGTCGGCCCCCACGCACCGTTCCGCCAGCTGATGATCGGACCCCGCAAACGCGGCTGGCCGAAGCACGGGAAAAGCTTGATCAGTTGATTGGTCTGGAGGCCATCAAGGATCAGATTCAAACCCTGACAAACTTCCTGAAGATGGAACGCCAGCGGGAGGCGGCCGGACTTCCCATGACGCGCCCCAGCCTGCACATGGCGTTTGTGGGGAATCCTGGTACCGGGAAGACAACGGTGGCCCGCATTGTGGCTGATATTTACGGCGCCCTGGGCGTCCTGACGAAAGGGCATCTGGTCGAAACCGATCGCACCGGACTGGTGGCCGAATACGCAGGGCAAACAGGCCCGAAAACAAACGCGAAAATCGACGAAGCACTCGACGGCGTCTTGTTTATTGATGAAGCGTACACGCTGATTGACGAGAGCGGCAAAGATCAATACGGGCGGGAGGCGGTCCAGACGATTCTCAAACGAATGGAGGACCAGCGAGAGCGGCTGGTCGTGATTCTGGCGGGATATCCTGTCGAGATGCGAAGCATGATCCGGAGCAATCCAGGGCTCAGTTCGCGCATCGGTACCACGATGCACTTCGCAGATTATTCTCCCGAGGCCCTCTGCCGGATTTTCCACTTGATCGCCGGCAAAGCCAGGTACACCCTGCCAACTGAGTCACGTCGCAGATTGTTGCGAGGCTTCACCTTTCTCTACAGCAATCGTGATCGGCATTTTGGCAACGGCAGGACCGCGCGCAATAGCTTTGAACGCACCGTGCGGCGGCTCGCCAACCGGTTGGCCAGGCTGGACGAGGTGAGTCATGAATTGCTTACAACGCTGGAGCCCGCCGACATCGAAGTGGCGGACATGACGCCAGCTCATCTCGCCGCGTTGGCCGAGCACCCTGGTAAAATTCGCGTTACCTGTACGCGGTGCGACGACGCGCATGTCGTCGATGACGACGTCCTGGCGACGGAAATCGACTGCCCTGGCTGTAAGGCACAATTCCAAGCGGAATGGGGCGAACCTGTGTTGGAGTTGCCGCAGCCTGGGACGAAAGAGGTGGAGCACGAGCAGCGATCGGCAGGCGACCAAGGGGCGGCCGACCCTCGATAGGCCGGGTGGCGACGTGCGCTACTCTGCTGCCGCCCGACGTACCAGTCGCACTTTCCGAACGTCCATGACAGCGTTCTTGGCTTTGGAAATCGGGCGCATGGTCAGCGTATGCAGACCGGGCTCGCTGAGCGTTAGCGTGCCGACCTTGCGGTCTTTGAAATTCTGAAAGTGGCCCGTGTCTTCCACAACGAATTCCACCGCCCGGTCGCCGACGCGGATTTCCACCGTGCTTCCCCCCTGCCCTTTCCCGCAGCCTTGCAGAATATGCAGGTCAAACTGGCCGGCTTCGTCCGTATAAAAATGCCATTGGCAGGTGTCGTTCGCGTTGGCCCAATAACCGACGGTGTTCTTGTGTGGTTGCGGTTCGTAGCGAAGCAACTCGCCCTGGGTGATGGCGTCGTGTGCGGACAGCGTAACATCACCATTGCTCGATGCCCCAACGATCCGTGGAATCACCGGCAAATACGGCGTTCCAATCGTCTCAACGACGATGACGGTTTTCCCGCCCGCCGGCAAACCTGGTGGAAGGGTAAGCTTCCACGTGGTCAGGCCCGGCTTGATCGGCAGCGCGGTCTGTTTGGCATCGCCTTGGATGTAGATCTTACCAATGGGGTTGTTGAGTCGGGGGATTTCGACGCTGTGGTCAGGCGGGATCCGGTCGATCTGCAATTCCAGTCCCGCGGAGTTGTATCGGATCGTACCCCACCCGGTGGTCGACAGCGGAATGGTTTCCGGCGACACATCTTTCTGGAGTGCCTCCGTCAGGAAGGCGTCGATATCATCGACCATCGGGGTGAACCACGGGAGCCGATTCCAGCAGCCGTGCTTCCCCTGTTTGTAGACCTTGATTTCGGAAGGGATGCCCAATTCTCGCAGCCGACGTCGCGTGGCAATGTTGCGCGCGGGATTGTCATGCTCGCCGGTCATAAATAGGATCGGCGGCGTGCGTGAGGAGAGGTGGGTTGTCGCGGACGCCAGGCGATAGAGGTCGGGGGCTTCATCGATGGTTTTCCCCAGCCACTTGTTCGAGTTGGACAGTGCCGGCTCGTTTCTGGAACGGTCGGCGACCGGGCCGGTTGCCAATTCCAACGGGCCCGCCATCACAACGGCTGCTTGCAGTTGGCTGGACCGGTCGGCGTTACCTCCGGTTCCCTGCAGCGAAGCGACGGCGGGACCGGCTGCCATCAGTCCCACCAGATGGCCACCTGCGGAACCTCCGACAGCAGCGATCCGCCGGGGGTCGATTCCGTATTCCTTGGCGTGGGCCCGCAGCCAACGCACGGCCGCGTTACAGTCATGGATCGCCGCCGGAAATTGTGCCTCGCCACCAAGCCGATATTCGATCGCCGCTGTCACGTAGCCGCGGGCCGCCAACGCCATGGCGAGCGGACGAAACTTTGCTTTGTCACCCCTGAGCCAACCGCCGCCGTGGACGACCACCACGGCAGGCTTGACGGCGGGTCCCTGTTGGGGAAGAAAAAGATCGAGGTACATCGCTCGGTCGCCATAGCTGGCATACACCGTATCGAGACGTTGCTCGACATTGGCGGGCAGCACGGCGCTGGGCTGGGCTGACTTGGGCTGGGCTGACTTGGGCTGGGCTGACTTGGGCTGGGCTGACTTGGGCTGCGGCGCTGCATTCGATTGAATCGCATCGTAGACGAGTCCCTTGATCTTGAACTCGGTCAGGAACGAGTAGGGCATGACCTGTTCCATCGTCACCACCGCCAATTCGTCGTGCGGGGAAACCCAGTAGTGCGTGCTCGCGGCCCCACCCCAACCATACTCGCCGATGCGGCCGTGCCGATCCCAGAGTGCGGTTTCCACCCGAACGGCAAAGCCCAATCCGAAGCCGACGCCCCGCCGCACATCGTCGCCGAACCGGATCCACCCAATGCCCTCGGGAAGTTGATCGGTCGTCATGAGCTTCACGGAATCTGCCGAAATGATGCGTTTGCCATCGAGTTGGCCGCCAGAGGAGATCATGACCAGGAATCGCATGTAGTCGCGGGCCGTCGAGACCAAACCGCCGCCGCCGGACAGCATTGCCGGCGGCTTGAGGTAGCGGCTCGTGCCCGGCGCGTCCCGCAAGGTCAGCATCCCTTTGCCGTCGCTGGTGTAGTTCGCCGTGAACCGCTCGGTGCTGTGGGGGGCGACGGAGAATCCCGTGTCTCGCATGTCGAGCGGACCGAGGATGCGGTCATCCAGAAACTTGTCGAGCTTAGAGCCCGAAACAACCTCGACAACGCGTCCCAGTAGATCGACGGAGATGCTATAAACCCACGCTTCGCCCGGTTCGTAAAGCAAAGGTAAGCTCCCCAATGCTTTGCTCATCGAGTCCAGGGTGCGATCACGGTCCAGAAGGTTGGCGGCCAGATACGCTTTGTCAACCGGCGAGTCGCCGTTGAATCCGTATGACAAACCGGCTGTGTGCCGCATGAGATCGCGGACGGTCATTTCCCGCTTCGGGGCGACGTTCCCGGATCCGTTGGAGACCTTCATCCCCTTCAGTTCGGGCAGGAATTTCGAGACCGGGTCATCCAGGTTCAACTTGCCCTCGTCGAGGAGAATCAGGGCCGCGGCAGACGTGATCGCCTTGGTCATGGAGTAAACGCGAAAGATGCTGTCCTTCTGCATCGCCACGTTCGCTTCGCGATCTTGATGACCGTATGACTGCCAGTGCACGACTTGGCCTTGCCGGGCAATCATGACGACGGCGCCGGCCAACTTCTTCTCGGCGACCAGTTTTTCCATCGCCTCGTCGACCTTGGCCAGCTTGGCAGCCGACATGCCAACACGTTCCGGCGCCACAACCGGCAACTCGGCGGCATTACTCATGACAGCCGACGTGCCGCTGGAGGCCAAGATTGTCAGGTAAAGTAACGCGCGGCAGATCTTGACCGGATGGAGCCACCTCATGGTTTCCTCATTTGCTAGTTGGTTCGTTTTCTTGGCGGGTGAACATGATGAGCCGAAACTCCATGACTTGCGAACCTGGGATCGACAGGGCACGCAGCGACATGCCGCGTTCGCCTTGGGTCAATTGCATTTCGCCGAGCGTCACGCTGGCGAAGTCCTTCACGTAGGATTCGGCACGTGCGACACGGTCGTGTTCGCCACCGCGATCGGGCACGTCGTGCGGCTGCGTCAGCTTGGCCGTCAGTTTGCTCTGCCCGACGGTTAGTTCGATCGTCGAACCCACGTCGGCGGCCGGGCAGGCATAATGTAATTCGACTTGATACAAGCCGTCCGCGGCAACCTCGGCGTCCCAACTGATGCGGTCGTCGGTGCTGGTCCAGTTCGTAAAATACGAACAGTTGGGGAAGCGATTCGATCGCTTGAGGGAGCCGTGGGCAACGCCGTCCCGGGCGGGCATTTGGGTGTAACGGTAGGTGGCGTGACCCAGCGGAAACGGTCGTGAATCGTTGGTCAGGCCAGGCAGCAATTCGTCCTTCCAGGCCCGGGCTGCGGCGCGGAGGTTGGCCGCAGTGCTGGCCAACTGATCTGAGATGTCATGCCGCTGGCCCGGGTCGGCCGTGAGATCGTACAGTCTGCCTTGGTCGTCCAGGCGATGCTGCTGCGTCCGCACACTGACGCGGCCCCGCCAATGCGAAAAAATCTGGCGATCGGGCCAGGCGGGCGACGTTCCCAGCAAGAGGGGCTTGAGGCTGATTCCGTCGAGCGGTTGCGTGCTGGTGACCGGAATCCCGGCCAAGTCGGCCAAGGTCGGTAACAGATCGATGGCAGCGGCGATCGGCTTGACGACCTGCCCTGCTTGGATGTTGCCTGGCCAGCGGGCGATCAGCGGAGACCTCACGCCGCCTTCATCGGTCGAACCTTTGCGGCCCTTCATGTCCCCGTTCCAGCGGACTCCGTTGGGGCCGTTGTCGCAAAAGTACACGACGATGGTGTCGTCGGCGAGGTCGAGTTCGTCGAGCTTCTTGATGATCCGTCCAACATTCCAGTCAATGTTTTCGCACATGGCCAGCGCCGCGCGAACGTGCGGCAGGTTCTCGCGATCGGCATCGCGATTGTGCATGGACAGCTGCCGGTCTTTGAATGCGTTCCACCATCGATCTGGAACTTGCATCGGCGAATGCGGCGTGTTGTACGGCAGGTAGACCAAGAACGGTTGGTCGCGGTTGGCTTCCATGAATGCCATCGCGTGATTCGTAAAGTCGTCGATGACAAATCCTTCGCCTCGCACGATCTTTCCGTTGTGGTCCAGCGGCGGGCTGAAGTAATCTCCCCAATGTCCCGAGCAGAAACCGTAGTATTCGGCAAAGCCACGACCGTTGGGGTGATAAGGATACTGCATCCCGTTATGCCATTTACCAAAGGCGGCGGTCGCGTAACCTGCCCGGGAGAACGTGTCACCGATCGTCTGTTCATCCAGGTTCATCCGCTCGCCGCCCGCGGACGTACTGAAGACGCCGCTGCGAGGATGGTAGCGACCCGTTAGAAACTCCGCGCGCGTGGGCGAACAGACGGGACAAACGAAGAAACGATCGAATTGAGCGCCGTCGGCGGCCAACCGATCAATATTGGGCGTGTGCAGATTTTGGTTGCCGTTGAGGCTCAAGTCTCCCCAGCCCTGGTCATCGGTAAGAATGACGACGACATTGGGTTTGCGGCCCCGCCCTTGGTCAGCGCCGAATGATGGGCTCACTCCAGCAATCAGCAGGATCCCGCAAGCAGCCGGCAAGAATGGAATCGCCTTGTTGAGCATGGTTGGGCACGCGAAGTTGAGTGATTGAATGGTCTGAGGCGTGAACGATAGAAAGCGGAAGTCTATTGTTTACCGAATCACGCCGCTTCGCCACCGTCCTGGGGCGCCGTCATCATGCTATTCTGCCCCGCCGGATTGCTCGCTGCCGTCATTCGCAACGGGCGACTTCTCAGCGCGTCCGAACACCAATCCAAGCCCCATCCGCTTGCAAAATGCTTCGCCCCCGGCAAGGCACATACAAAGTCCCCCGTAGAACAGCAACGCATAGAGTATGCCGTCGCCGATTTGATCCGCGGTTCCGGGCGGAAACAGGGTTGCCTTGAGCAAGACTCCCAATTGCACATTACGCACGACACATTCCATGCCGATCGTAAAGCGATCGGTCAAAGATAGACGTAGCGGGATCCCGATCCCATAACACAGCCACAGGCAGATATAGGAGAAGAGAAGTAGTGCCAGTGGCGGTCGCCAACCATATTCCAACGCCCGAATGTGGCCGCTGGCGATGGCCGCGACCACAAACACGACCAGCAGGACCATACTCAAGCGAATCACGAAATTGGCGATTGTGGCATGGCGATTGACGGCAAAACGCCGCACAACCATCCCGGCAATCAAAGGCAGGATCATGCACAAAATGATTTCGAACAGGATCGATTGCGTTGGCATGCGAAAGTCAGAGGGAAGGTCGGTACGTCCCACAATCCGCAACACGGTCGCCGTCGTCACCAGGCAGGTAAGCGAAGCAACCGCGGTGGCGGAAACCGACAGCGCGACGTTGCCCTGACCCATATAGGTGATGATATTCGAAAAAAGGCCCCCAGGGAGTGCTGCGATCAGCAGCAGGCCAACGGTCACGCCTGGCGGCAGGTGCAGCAGACGTGCGATGCCCAGGGCCACCAGCGGCGAGATCACCACCTGCACCAAGAACATCAGGACCATGGCCTGCGGGACGCGCGCAACCTTGACAAAGTCCAGTACCGTGAGCGTCGCACCCATGCCGAACATGGCGGTGGTCAGCAACGCCACCGACAGGAAATACTCTAAATCCGCGTAGTCCATTGCAACTTTCGTGGGCGTTGGGGGCGCTCGCAGAGCGATCACTAACATGTCGTTCGAGGTGTCCGTATGTCCCGCCCCGAGCTCGATCCGTCGACCTCGATTCGCACCAGTCGGTATATCCTGCCAGCGGGCCAAGCCTTCGGTAACACAGGCGGTTTATGACGGCTTGCCTGCGATTCCGCACATTGACATCGGGCCGCTCAGCCTAGACAATGGACGGTCAATTGTCACGACGTCAGGATGAGGGCGGGAATGATCACCCCACCCGGTAACGGGCTGGCAGGGACGACGCCAGCAAGCCAGGGCATCCGTTGAAAGAGAGTCTATGACACCCGTTCTTCCCACCGACGAACCCGCAGGTGGATTTCAGCTGAGGTTTCATCCTCGCGTACTGGGGACAGCGTCGCCGGTATTTCCGGGATTTGAAATCGATATCTCGGACCGCGTTCAAGACGAGGACAAACCGGACGCCGTTTGGCACCGTGAACGTGCCAAGAGGATGCTGAAGGCGCATCCGGAAATCAAGACACTGTTCGGCAATACCCCGTCAACGGCCGTCTGGTGCTTGCTTTTTGCGTCCTTACAGGTCGTCCTGGCGGTCGCGGTGTCCCAGTTTTCGCTCTGGGTCGGGCTGCTGATCGCTTATTTCATTGGTTCGTGGGTGAACATTAACCTGTTCATGCTGGCCCACGAGTGCAATCACAACCTGGTCTTCAAGAAGACCGTCTGGAATCGCTGGCTTTTTACCTTGACGACGATTCCGATGTTCATGTCCGGACATCACACATGGTGGGTTGAACATCACGTTCACCACAACGATCTGGGGGCGAAGAAGGACTTCATCAAACGGCGTCGCAGTGTGCTGCTGTTGACCAAGCAACGCGTGCTGATCTTCACCAAGGGACCGATCTACAAGCTGTTTTCCTGGTTCGCGACGCCGTTGTTTCAACCCTATTCACTGGTCATGCTGACGACCCAGGCGGCACGTTCGTGCCTGGGCCTTCTGGTCTATGTTTGCGAACTGCCATTTCGCCGCAAGCTTGAACCGAGTGACCGCGCCGTGGCCATTCTCGCCGACGCCCATCTTGTCAGCGGGTACGAGCGATATGGGATCAAGGGCTGGGCCGTCGTCTATCCACTCCTGAGTCTTTCGTTGACCGTGGCCATTGTGGTCGTTGGTGATTGGAAGTCCGCCGTCTACCTGCTCTTCAGCCAGATGTTCATGACAGGGTTCCTGCACCCGACCATGTTTGGCATGATCTTGAGCAACTCGCACTTTCATGGTCATAGCAATTATCAGCCGTCAGCGTCGTATTACGGCTGGTACAACCGCTTAACGTTTAACTTCGGCCTGCATACCGAGCACCACGATATTGCGGGCATTCCCTGGAGCCGTTTGCCACAGCTGCGCAAAATCGCCCCGGAGGCGTACGACGATCTGGTCAAGACGCGATCTTATTATTTGCTGGCGTTGCAATTTGTGTTTTGTAGCCGAGCCGGCTTGGCCAAGAACTTCGGGAACGAGATTCGTCGCAATATCGAAATGCAAGCGGATGACGGTGACGAGGCGAGCCCCGCTACGTTGCCGGAAGAGGCGGCCATTGCTTTGGAAGTGCCGACGCCTGTCGGCATGGTGAATTGCGACAATGAGGCGGTTGGCTGAGCAGCCTGGGACGCCACCCGGATGCGTTGCCGCGACGTCGGTTCACATGGCCGCGCGAAGTCCCTGACGTCAAGACGTTTCGCTTCAAGTGTCGACACCGCGACGCTCGACGTTTCCCGGGACGCGCTTTGCCGCGACGGTCAGTCCTTGTTGAATGCCTCCCTTGCCATGACCTGAGGTTCCGTTTCGTGCCCTACCAATTTGATCAGAAGGCTGTCGTCATCACCGGTGCCGCAGGTGGAATTGGCTCGGAGTTGGCCCAGCAATTGGCAGCCAAAGGGTGCCGCGTCGGCCTGGTCTCGCGACGGGAAGACCGACTGCGCACGCTGTGCGAGCAGATTTCCGCGGCGGGTGGCGAGGCGGTTTACGCGCTGGCCAATGTCGACGAGCGGGACCAGGTGGTCGCTGCCATAGACACCGTCCGCCAGCGTTTGGGGCGAATCGATATGTTGATTTCCAACGCCGGCGTCGGGGATCCGGATGTGATTCAACCATTCGCCACGGAGAAATTCGAGCGGCTGATGCGCGTCAACTGGTTCGGCCTGATCTACTCGATCGAAGCCGTGCTCCCTGAAATGCTCGAACGGGGCGATGGTTATCTTGTCGCCGTCTCGAGCCTGCGCGCCTACCGTGGGCTGCCGGGATTCGCGGGGTATGGTGCGAGCAAGGCGGCGGTCAACACGTTCATGGAAGGGCTCCGTGTCGACTTGAGTGATCACGGCATTCATGTGACAACGCTCTGCCCGGGATTCGTGCAAACGGCGATGACCGAAGGCAAGGACTTCCCCAAGCCCTGGATGATGCAGCCGGACGATGCGGCCCGGCGGATGGTTGCCGCCATTGCGCGGCAACGCAAGGTGCACAACTTCCCCTGGCAACTGAACGTGATGACGCGGCTCGGCCAGGTGATGCCCGATTGGGTCATCCGTCGCATGGCGCCACGCGACCGCGCCGCGAACTAAATGGCCGAACACAATTCAGCAGCGTACACCGCGTACACCGCGTCACCGCGACAGGCACCTTTTTCGCCGACCGGCCGTTTTTCCGCAATTGAATTTAATCGGCGGCGAGAAACGAGCCGGCCCCGGATGGTCGCCGATTTGAACTCGGTCATTTAATCCGCGATGGCACGCATCAAGCGGTCGACGGCATCGTTGGTAATGCCGCGTGCCCGTTCGGCAGCGAACACTGGTGCGGCATAAACGAAATTCCAGTGGAGCGTACCACGGTATGTTGTCGCGGTGCATGCGCAATCTCCCAGTCCGCCCGGAGAGACCGCGAATTGCAGCGAGCCCACATCCAGCGGCCCAAAGTCGTCGCCCAATTCCACGCGACCCAGATTCGTCAGACCGGACGTACTCGGAGTCCGCGCCTGCCAGCGGGCTCCAAATTCGTCCACTGCGAGACGGTCGCCGCCGATCATTCGATCGAGTCGTGGTAGCATGCCGACCAACACAAGCGGCACTCCTTGGTCGATCTGAGCCTTGACGCTGGTCCGCACCTCGCGTGCGAGATCCCAGAAATCGGCGTCGGCTCTCACGCGACCTCGGTAGAAGGCCATGGAGGCGAACATGCCGACGTCCTCGCCGACTTGCGGTTCCAACAGCTGCCTCATGTTGACGGGCGTGCGATGCTTGACGCTCATCGCCGCCGTGGCCGAGTTGTCCTTGGCCATCGCGAGCAAAATGGCGGCCGATAGCGCACCGTGCACCGTAGTGGTATGGTCGCGGGCACATTGCGCCAGCCGCGTGAGCAGGCTGGCATCGATCGTACGGCAATCCACCATCGTACGCCGCTCGGCTAAGGCGGCTGGCTGATCCGCGGTCGGGCGCATGGGTGGGCGGAGACGCAAATCACTGCTCGCCATACCCGCCACAAACCGTACTTGCTTCCAGGCACCGCGCAGGCCGCGAGCGGCCTGCGGCAGTCGGAGGTCCATCGGCCGACTGTCGACCAGCGGCGGCATGGCTGGGGTGGCGTCTGTCGCAGCGAGTTGCGCAGCGGCGGATCGCATCACGTCGCGGATCATCAGCACGCCGGACATTCCATCACCAATGACATGGTGAAACGTCAGCAGCAAGTGGTGCGTCGCGTCGCCATGCCGAATCCACGTGCAGCGTGCCAGGGGGCCCGGTGCGGTGTCGATCGGACGACTAATCTCACCTTCAATCACCGCATGGCAGTCCCTCGCACTTTGATCGATGATGCGCAACGGAATGTTGGGGACACCTGAAGTCACAAATCTCGGAGGGCGATCCGCATCACCTATTCGCACCTGCAATAGTGGGTGGCGGCGCTGCAGGGCTTGTAGTGCAACCACCAGAATCGCTTCGGTAAGCGGGCCTTGCACGGCGGCGATGGTTGTGACGTTGAGCGTGCCTGCCTGGGCCAATCGCCAAAAAACGACTTCGAAGGGGCTCAACGCCCGGTCAACGTGAAGCGGGGGGGGACCGTTGGATGGATGCGTCATAGCGTCGTCGTCTGGCACGAGTCCCTCGATGGCAGCGACGGCTGAGCGGGCTACGTCGCCTCGTAGTCACGCCACCAGACACCGATCTTGTCGAGTGCGGTATCGAATTTCACCTCGGGCTGCCAGCCGAGCATCGTTGTGATCTTCTCGGTGCGAAAACGATGTGAAAGCCCAACCAGCGAGACCGATT
>JAUIHJ010000763.1 GCA_030432015.1 bacterium | reverse complement strand
GTGTGCACTCCATGAAACCCTCAAGAACCCAGGGAGTTTTCGAGTTTTTTTGTCGATTCAGAAAAACGGCTACCAAGCCTTCACTGGTTCAAGGGCTAGTAAGTGTCAGCGACGACGGGCGGAGTCGGTGGTTTCAGCAAGGCCTTAAGTAACGTGCCCTTCCCCGCCGGCAGCCACCGGGAACACGCCTGTATCGGAGCATGATCGCTGACGACCTGGGAATCAAGGGGCTGGCGCGTCAAGTCGGCCGGCGGCGGAGGACCAGCAGCTGAAACGGCGACGACGTCTCGGGAGCCTCGTTCGCGGCGTCGTCAATCTCAACGGTAACGTCATAGCCGCGTTGCCGCGCCAGCGCGGCAAAATCCAGGGCAGCGCCACGCTGCGGATCACCGATCCAACACTGGCCGTGAGTCGCCATTACCCGGTCAAGTGTCTCGATGAGATCGCCGTGGAGGCCCGTTTCGTACAGTACGTCGGACGCCAGGACCAGTGAAAAGGATGTCCCGTTCGGCGGATCGCGCCAATCCAAATGGAGGCCTGCAGCATGCTCAAATCCGTTGCGCCTCGCGTTCTCTTGTGCCAGGGCAACCGCTGCCCCGATGTAGTCGCTAAACGTCACGGACATCCCACGTGCCAGCGCGGCCAGGCCGGGCAGGCCCACGCCGCATCCCAACTCCAGGGCGGCGGTCCCCTTCGGCCATGGGTGGTCCAAAATGCGCCGAGCCAACATAGGCGCCGCCGACCAGATGGCCGACCAATAAGGATCCGCCACATGCGGATCCGAAGATTCGTCAAGCTGATTTAAGAACTCGACGGGGTCGGTCGGGACAAGCAGCTTAAAGCAACGGCCACCAAGATCTTGAATTCTCTCGGACCATCCACCGGGAATTGCGAGCGATTCAATGGAATCCCCCGCGGTTCCCGGTTGGACCGGCGAAGGCCTGGTCAACTCTTTGCCAACTCCGTTTTGATCGCTTCGATGACGGCATCCGAGTCCGGTTTCGTAGCGGGCTCGAACCGGGCCACCACCTGACCGTTGCGCCCGATCAAGAACTTCTCGAAATTCCAACCGACCTTCCCTGGCCCCTTGGGTTTGGTCTCCAAGGACGTGAGATGTTGGTACAGTTTGCAGGCCTTGTCGCCGTTGACGTCCACTTTTTCCAGCAGCGTGAATGTCACGCCGTAATTCTGTTTGCAGAATGCGGTGATCTCCGCGGCAGTCCCCGGCTCTTGACGGCCAAATTGGTTGCAGGGCACGCCCACAACAACCAGGCCCTGCGACGCCATCGCTTCGTGAAGTGCTTGCAGCGCTTCATATTGCGGGGTGAGCCCACACTCACTGGCCACATTAACAATCAACACAACTTTCCCTTGGTAGCTGGTCAAGTCAATTGGTTTGCCAGCGAGGGTCTTCATCTTGAAATTCAAGGCTTCGGCCACTTTCTTCTCCTGCTGGTCGGATGCTTTGTCTTCGGCACTCGCGGCGGGAATCGCTCCCGAGAGCAACACGGCGAGAACTAGCAAGGTCTTTGTCAGAGGCATGATCACAATTCTCCATGAAGAAACGGATTTCTGGGGCGGGAAAAACGGAGGTCAAATCACACTATAGCGTCGCGATCGCCAAAAAACACCGCCACAGCAAGGCGGGGTGACCGAGGTGGTCACCACGATTCGAGCGCTGATTCCGATTTTTCCCCTGTTTCCGCGTCACTCGGCGGCATCGTGACGGGTTAGAATCAGGGCGTTGTTCGTGGCTAGGTGAATACCGCTTTCATCCGCTTCGTGGCGGCCAAGCCGTGCGTCGTATTTCACAAGCCCGTTTTTATCTTCAATGGAGGAACTTCGATGAGAAATCTGTTGGTCCCCTCGGTCGCCATGGTTGCGCTGTCAATCAGCGCCATCGCAGCGGCCGGCGACCTGCAATCCGGATTGAAAGTCGGCCAGTCGGCTGGGGCTTTCAACGTCAAGGATTGCACCGGTCCCAATGCTGGCAAGTCACTTTGTTACCGCTGACGATACGGACTTAGTCCGGTCGTGAACGTGTTCACACGGTCATTGACGGATGACTTGGCCAGTCTGGTCAAGCAAATCGACACGCAAGTCTCGGAAAATGCCAGCCAAAGAATGCGAGGATTCGTCGTCCTGCTGACGGACGATCCCGACGCCGCAGAAGCGGAAGCCAAAGCGTTCGCCGCGAAGCATGGCATCAAGAACGTACCGCTGACCATCTTCGACGGGATTGCCGGCCCTCCGAATTACCGCATCGCCAGAGATGCGGAAGTCACGGTCAACATGTGGGTCGGCCTGAAGGCCAAGGCCAACCACGCGTTCGCCAAAGGCGAGTTGAACAACGACGAAATTGCCAAGGTGGTTGCAGATACCGCGAAGATTCTGAATTAGTGCGAGCTGTTTCCGTTTGCCATCGAAGGGCCCGCTCAACCGTTGAGTCGGGCCCTTTCTACGTCTTACTCAGACCGGGGAGACCGGCACATGTTTCGGTGACAACGTCCTGCTGTCGTCGCGCCGACCATCACCGCAGCCACAGGCCAGCCGAAGGCCGTAAATCCCTGCGGCATCACCACTCGAAGGAATCAATCATGCACACCGTGGCGCAACGGTTCGGCCTGATCACAGCATTCGCGTTGATCGCCCTCACTGCGTGGCCGCTCGAGGCCGGGCAGACCAACAGCCTGATGGACATCTCGCAGGACGGACAGTATCTGGCTTGTTCGAATCGCGACAGCGGCACCGTCACCATCATCGATCTACGGACGCACAATAAGCGGTTCGAATTCCCGGTCGGCCCCCAGCCCGAAGGGGTCAGTTTTCTCGGCGCAAGCCACCGGTTGGGGGTCGCAGTCTACGGAGCCGACCAGGTTGTTTTTTTCGATGCTGACACAGCTCAACAACTTGGCCACGCGGAAGTGTTCGACGAACCGTACGGTCTGGTCAGCAACAAAGCGGGCGACCGTGTATTCGTGACACTCGACTACCCCGGGCGCGTCGTCGAAATTGATACCGACACATTCGAGACGGTGCGCGAAATCGACGCCGGGAAATTCATCCGCGGCATCGCCATCTCGCCCACCCGTCATCGGCTCTTCGTCACCGAGTTCTATTCGACGGCCGTTCACGCCATCGACCTCGAGCAGGGGAAAGTTGTCGACCATTGGCAAGGTGCCACCACGGACAACCTGCTGAGGCAGATCACGCTGCATCCAACGCGTGGCAAGGCCTACTTGCCCCACATTCGGTCACGTGTAACCAGCGTCCATGGCGAGGGTTCGATCTTCCCCTACGTCACGGTCCTGGACATCACAGCGGGAAACGGGCGACGCCGGAAACGTATCCCGATGGACGCATTCCGTGGAAATCTCGTGACGGCCAACCCCTGGGAAACGGCCATCACCCCGGACGGTCGACGGGCCTTCGTCATCTTCAGCGGGACCAACGACATGTTTGCGTGCGATGTGATCGACGACGACTATCGCGAACTAGGGTACTCGCAGTACGTGCAACTGGGTGCAAATCCGCGCGCCCTGCGCGTCGCGCCCGACGGCCACACCGTTTACGTTTACAACGCGTTAGATTTCGCGGTGGTTGCCTATGATGCCCAGACACTCGAACGCCTCGCCGAGGTCACCGTGACCGAAAACCCGCTCGGCGATGAAATCCTGGCCGGCAAGAGGCTGTTTTACGCAGCCCTCCAACCGATGGTGGGACGACGCTGGATCGCCTGCTCTAGTCCTTGAACCAGTGAAGGCTTGGTAGCCGTTTTTCTGAATCGACAAAAAAACTCGAAAACTCCCTGGGTTCTTGAGGGT
>JAUIHJ010000024.1 GCA_030432015.1 bacterium | reverse complement strand
CTTTCGAGGCATACGGCTTGCAAAACAATGACTAAGGTCCTGTCAAGTTGAGCAATTGGGTCGTCACGGTTGGCCTCAAATTGAAGCTTGACGCAGCGTTTGGCATCGGTCACGCGGCATGGCTGTCGTGACGAAGCGCGGCATCGCGCGGGAATCCACCGCCTCGCCATGGCAGCTTCGGAAACATGGAACACTCGCCGTGAGGACGTTGCTGCGCGTGACACGGACAGCCGCGTCGCCTTGTCGTTCGCGCAGATTCCGACCAGGCAATCTGGTAGAATGGCTCGGTTGCGGCCACGGGTGCCGTCGCTTCGCGTGAAATTTACGATCGAGAATCGCCAGGGAGACAGATTCGTGCGCCGAACCGCCTTGATTATTGCGACAGCCGTGCTGGCACTTATTTCCTCGGGCAGTCGCGGCATCGGTGCCGAAGACGATGCGAGCCGACTTGCGGGCGAACTGAAGCCCTGGCTGACCTGTCTGGCAGGGCAGCAGGAGACCTTTGCCGTGTCTGGCAACATCGACGTCAAGATCGATGGCAGCCTGCAGCATATCGCCGTACGGCTGGAACGTTTTTCGGACGACGCGTTTGACCTGGATTTGACACATGCGGATTACGCGGTCCAACTCCGCCGCCGCCGCGACGCGACTGCGATGGCTTTGCCGCTACACAAGGTTGTGTTTCTAGGAAAAGGTGCAACAGACGCCGCCGACCGGCTGACGCCGGAAGGGATCACGACGCGGCTGGTAAGTTCCGCGTCGATGGTTTCCGCGTATGCTCCGCTCGTGCAGAGCGGTGATGCTGGCACGGTGGCGCTACTGCTGACGGGGCTGTTGAAGGTCGAACGCGATGCTGTGGCCGAAGCCTGGCGGGTCGGCGGCGTGACCGTACGCTTCACCGAAGCGGGCCGATCGGTACAGGTCGCATCCGCGGATGCCAACGCGCGGTTGTCAATCTCCGAGACGGTTTCCGCGCCGGTCGCCGTCGACGTATGGCCCGGCCTGAAAACGGTCGCGCTGGATCGCGCGGAACTGGAACGACAACTGGTGCGAGGTGTCCGCCGAGCGCTCGAGATCGTCGCCCCGTCACCACGTCTCACGTCGCCGGCACGGACGGCCAAGAAAGTTGCTCACGGCGAGTTGCGTTGGATCGATGGTCAACGGGTCGCCTTATTGCAGGGCACGCCCGAACAGATTGGCACCGCGCACGGACAATTGCTCAAGACCGAGGCCATGCGGTGCATCGATTCGGTACTCTACTCGTTTGGCACCGTCGAAACGGTGCGCTCGGGACGCTGGTTTCGCCATAAGCTGGATGACGCCTACGCCCGACTGGCCCCGCACATTCCCGAGCGTCATAAGCAGGAAACCCGTGCGATGGCCAAGAGCCTGGGCCTCGAACCGGGATTGGCCGAAACGCTCAATGTGTTTCCCGAATTATTTCACTGCTCCGGCTTTGCCGTCTTTGGAACCGCAACCACCAACGGCAAGCTGTATCACGGGCGGGTGCTCGACTATATGACGACGATCGGACTGCAAGACGCGGCCACGACCTTCATCGTTGCGCCGCAGGGAAAAATCGCGTTCGCTAACGTGGGCTATGCCGGTTTCATTGGCAGCGTTAGCGGCATGAACGCCCAGAGCATCTCGTTGGGAGAGATGGGTGGCCGCGGCGAAGGCCTGTGGGACGGTGCCCCAATGGCAACGCTGATGCGACGGGCATTGGAGGAATGCGATTCGCTGGATGCCGTCAAGACGCTGTGGCGGGACAGCCCACGAACTTGCGAGTATTACTACGTCTTTGCCGACGGCAAGACGAATCAAGCCGTCGGCGTGGCCGCCACACCCGAGTCCATTCAGTTTGTCGAACCAGGACAAGGCCACGAGTTGCTCGGCGCGGGAATCCCGGATGCGGTCGTCCTTTCGGCGGGCTCGCGGCTGGAGAAATTGCGTGCGCGTGTCCTGGAGCGGCACGGTGAAATCGACGCCGAACTCGGCCAATGGCTGATGAGCCGACCGGTGGCGATGCAGTCGAATCTGCACAACGTTTTGTTCGTACCGGAAGATGGCATTCTGTACGTGGCAAACGCGGACCACAAACACCCGGCGGCCGAGCGGCCTTATGTGCGATTGGACTTGAACGCGTTGCTGAAAGAAATGCCCGGCCCGGTGGCCGCGACCGTGGCGGCGGCGGGCGAATCGGCGGCGTCCGCGAATTAGGCGTTCGATGATTCCACAGCCGCGGTCTCCCGACGGCGGCTCTCCGCGTTCCGGCGAGCTGATGATGTTCCAACCCAAAAGAATTTCAGCCTTCGTATCTTGGCCAACCGCGGCCGTGCGCACCCTGGTACTCGTGCTGCCCTTGATCGTGGCGCTGCCGCTTGGTGCCGAACCGCTCGTCCCGATCGGGACGACGTTTGTCGGCCAGGACACCTTGAAGCCGGAGAAGGACGGCCGACCCGACGCACAAGCCTGCCTGGAAGGCCTGACCTGGCCGACGGGCAAATTCGACGTGCGCTGCCAGCCCGCCCGCGAGCGTGCCGGCGACGCATTGATTCGGTTTCCCTCGCCCGTACCCAGCGGCATTGCCGAGAACGACCTGGTTGCCATGGAATGGTATGCCGCGCGCAACGATCAAGGACAACTGATCTCCGCCCCTGCCGTGGTTGTGGTCCACGAATCTGGGAGCGACATGGCCGTGGGACGCCTGTTTGCCCGGGGACTTCGGCTCCAAGGTTTGCATGCGTTTATGATTCAACTGCCCTTTTATGGTGAGCGACGAGGTGGTGGTGACAGGGACAAGGCCGAGCGGGTCGTGACATTGATGCGACAGGCGGTTGCGGACGTGCGAAGGGCTCGGGATGCCGTGGCCGCGCTGCCGTTGGTGGATGCGGAACATATTTCACTGCAAGGGACCAGTCTGGGCGGATTTGTTTCGGCAACCTCGGCCAGCCTGGATCGAGGCTACGACCAGGTCTTCATCATGCTCGCTGGCGGTGACCTATACGACGTGATCCAGAACGGCGGCAAGGACGCCGCGAACATGCGACGCGAACTGGCCGCCGCAGGATACTCCGGTGAGAAGCTGAGAGACCTCGTGGCACCGATCGAACCGACTCGGATTGCCCACCGGCTCGACCCCGCCCAGACCTGGCTGTTTTCCGCACAGTTCGACACGGTCGTGCCTCCCAAGAATGCCAAATTGCTGGCCGCCGCGGCGGGCCTGGATAGATCCCACCACATTGAGATGCTGGCCAACCACTACAGCGGTGCGATCTACGTGCCGTACCTGTTGACGCAGATCCATGGAAAGATCAGGGAGCGGAGCATGCCATGCGACAAGTAAGACAAATTCTGAGCGTGCTCTGCCTCGCGCTGGTGATCGCTGCCGGGGCCGCCGCCGAGGACTTGCCGCAGCGCACCACGCTCAGCGACCCGTCGCTGTCATTTGAGACGACGGACAATCACTATGCCGTCCTGCGGCGAGGTGATGTGACGGCGGTGATCGTGGATAACCACGCGGTTGATAACGATGTGCTGCCGGGCCATCGCGCAGGCTACAGCGGCGTTGCCTCTCTGACACATCGCAGTCGCGGTGAAAACGTCTTTGTGCCATCGTATGCCGGGTTAAATTTCGAACACATTCACGATGGAACGACGCAGGATCGCAAGATCCTGTTTGAGCCGCGACACGCGCCCATGGAGTTGCGGCTGATTGATGCGCACACGGTCGAACTCTATCAGGCCCCGACGCCACATTTTGGTCTGGAGAGCTGCCACCGATACCACCTGCTGGACGACGGCACGATCGAGATGACGTTTGAGTGCATTCCGCGCCGAGCGACATTTCGCAACGGGTACATCGGGTTATTCTGGGCCAGCTACATCCAGCAACCGGAATCGCTCGATATTCACTTCCTGGGACACCCTGCTGATCAAGCGAACGGGACAGCCTGGGTTCGAGGCATCACGCCGTCGCACGGAGTGTCAGCGACCCATGTCGGCCAAGGGGACGTCCGCGTCTTTTCACATGCGGACGACTTTCCTTTGAGCCTGGTCTTTAATCGTTCGAAATACCGCTTCGACGCACCGTGGTATTTTGGCGTCAATCACGGGATGGCATTGGCGCTGATGTTTCGGGCAGGGGATCAACCACGGTTCACGCAGTCGCCATCAGGTGGTGGGCGCGGCAACCCGGCCTGGGACTTCCAATTCTTCGTCCCGGAATACCAAGTGGACCAGCGGTACCAGGTGGTGATGCGCGCCCAATACGTGCCCTTTACCTCAGCCCGTCAGCTGGAACAGGCAACCGCTTCCCACCGCCAAGCCTTGAACATGCCGTAGGCTTGCGGATCACTTACGCAGATACCCGGCGCTCGACTGGAAATATTTGTTGCGCCGCGTCGCGACCGTGTCGTTGGCTTCCTCTTGCTGCGCCTTGAGGTCATCGTGGTTGGCGAGGCAAAAGCGACACCCGGCTTTTTCGATGTGAAAGGCAATGTACGCGGCGTGTTCGGGCGCCAACGCTCCCAGGAGAAAACTGCCCAGCTGTTCACGCGAAGGACAGCTAATTCGCTGTCGGCGCCAGATCTCTCCCAGCGTGTGCACACCAGCGTCGCGCCGCGCGTTGATGGCGGCCAGCTCACGCCCTAACTGTTGGTCGGATCGCAATTGGCTCTCGACGGCCACCATCTCCGCGGGGGAGAGCGCTTCGTCCAAGTACGCTTCCAGGTCTGCATGGGTAAACTTGCGTGTCATTATTCGCTGTACATCTCTGGGAAGACGTCCTCGGATAGGCCCTGCTTGCGGATGATGGACCGCATTCTGGCCAGAAAGTCGAACTTGAAATTGGCGACCTGCTGTTCGGTGATATTGAGTTCAACGGCGACCTCTTTATTCGCCCACCCACGCACAAATAGCAGCTCGATGCACTGAAGCTTGACCCAATCGCCTCGCTCCTTCCACCGGTCGACTTGCTGCTGCAGGGCGTCGACGATTGCCGTCTCTTCCAGGTTACGTCGCTCTCCGCTCCGCGCGATGCTGCTGGCTCCGCGGGCGGACGACGCAAGTTGCCATTCACCACCCGAATCCGCACCGGCGGAAAGTGGCAGTGCCGGCCGCCGTCCTTCGCGTCGCATATGGTCAGTTAACTTGTAGGCGCAGATCGAAAACAAATAACTTTCCAGCGGGCGCCGCCCGTCATAATTGGGCAGGCTGGTCAGGAAGCCGACAAACGCTTCTTGGACAATGTCCTCGCTGGCGGCACGACGACCAATCCGACTCTCGACAAACGCCAACAGCCGGCCTTCATACCTCGAGATCAGGTCGCCCCAGGCGTCACCATCCCCGCTACGAATGCGTTTAATCAGGAGGCGGTCAGTTTCCGAAGCAGAATTCATAAGCGTTCACGGATCAATGACAGGCAATTCCGCCAAGGTCCGACAGGCATATGGTCATGCTTTCGGCCCACGAGCGTGTCCTTGGCGCTGTACCGTGTTGCATCCGGGGAACTTTGCATCCAGGGAACAGTTACATCCAAGGAACGTAGTTCGCAAACAGGACGCTCACGGCGATCACCGCCAGTATCGCTGCCGCTGCCGCAAACTGCAACCTCCCGGTGTAGTAACCTCGCGTGGCCGTGTCGAGCTTGAAGTAGCTGAACATCGTGCTGAGTAACAAAATGACGATCCCCGCACCCAGCCCGGTCTGCATCAGACGGCTCGTCGCACGAACTTCGTCCCACGCCATGGTGACGGCATCATGGAAATCCTTGTCAAAGGACAGCAAGACGTGTGATTGATGCATCGTCCCCGCAGTGACGACAACCTGCTCCTGGAAGCTACCCATGACCTTGGGGATCGCCTCAGGGGAGCGCAACTTCAACAGCGTGGTGGCATGTCTGTTCTTCAAATATCGATTGATGTACGCGTTGGTCGCCTTCTTCATCTCCTGGTCCAAGGCCTGATCGCGGTCAGCTTCGGAGATCTGCAGTTGCGATGCCACGGGTACGAAGTAGACGCCATCGTCCGTCCAGGGCTTGGTCTCCAGCCACTTCGGCGCATCGTCATCCCGATCCAGGTATTCGACATTTGTCACCGGTTCGACGGTTACCGGCTTGACGTCGATTGGAGTTGCCAACGGTCTCGCAGCGGGCTGCGGCGCAGCAGCCTCTTCAACCGTTTGCGCAGCGCTTTCCGCAGGGGCTGCGGATGAATTCTCGGCAGGCTCCGACGACTCGGGCTCCGACGACTCCGGCTCCGACGACACCGGCTCCGGCGACTCCGGCTCCGAGGTCGCACTGCTTTCCGCTGCAGGGGCCGCCTCGGATTCAGGTTGGCCTGCCGGGGCGTCCGCACCGCCCGCCGGTTCGGTCACCGCGACCGTTTCGGCTGCATCTTCGGTGGACGATTCTGAGGTTGCCTGTTCGCCGGATTCCTGATCAGAGCCGGCCGGGGAAGGAGACTCCGCTTCAACACGCGAGCTGGTGTCCGCATCATCGGAGGTTGCAGCCGCTTCCGTCGTCGCCTCGACCGTCGAATCATCGGTCGCAGCCTCCTGCGCGAAGACAATCGACGACACCAGAGGGGTAAGGGAAACTTCGGTAAACACGGCCGTCGCGCGGGCGCCCAAAACCAGGCTGATCATTCCGACCAGAGCCAGACCAAGCGGACGCATGCCTTCGGCGCGCGTTGCTGCCAACACCAATGTCGCCACAACGACAATAACAAAAAGCGTGATCATTTGAATCACCTACACTTTCAATTGAACGTTCGAATCCATTTCGCGCGGCGCCTCGCAGGCCGGAGAACGCCGCATCGCAGGCTTAACCTTGTAATGCTTGCTCTTGAAACCGCTCGCGATCACGCGTCGCAAGTTGCGGCGACGAGAGTTGGACCGCCACCGATATCGCAGCAGCCAACATGATTCCCCAAGGCTGCGGGAACGGCAGGATGAGGTGCAGAATCCACGCGAACAGCACACAACCGCCGGTCCGAAACACGCTTAGCCGCGATCGACGCAGGGGATCCGCCTGTTGCCACCACCGCGGCAGGAAGAACATTGCCGCGAAGTGAATCATGAAGACGGACAGGTCCGGCTGACCACCGGCGCGATACAACGTCGGCCAGTTTTGCCGGCCCTGCATCGAATCCAGGGCCAGGAACCCGGCGCGGCGTACATCGAGGAAATCAGCGGCGGCAAACGCCAACGCACCCATCACCAAGCCAACCAGCAACATCGTAAAACGCCGTGTCAGTTGGCTCCCTTCCTGGCCTTCCCATCGTTTTCCAACTGCCAGGATCACCCAGCTGCATGCAGCGCAGGTTATCGCCAGCCAGGCGTAAAGGGACCAGGCATAAACTGTCGCGTTCTGGAGAATGGACACCTGCCCGACCCAGAGCATCACAAATCCGAGCAGTGATGCCGCGACCGCCGATGTCAGGAACGACCCATTCAGTTCTGTCAGGCGTTCGGTCCCGTGCTTCGCCTGAAGCGACTCGCGAGCGAGTTGCCGCCACTTGCGTTTACGGAACGCGGCGGACCGATGCTGCTGTCCTGCCGTCGCCTGGCCCGCATTGCCGGGCCCGCCCTGCGCTACCCCACCTCCGCTGACGGTAACCAGGGAATAGATTCCAAAGTAGATCAGGTAGGCCGCACCGAGCACAATTCCGGTCGCCATCAGCCACCCGGCGTTGAAGACAAAGACGGCCGCGATCCCGAGGATCAGGACCAGCTTAAGCGGCATGGAGAGTCGCGAGTCACGCCACCATGCCATGACGCTGGACGCACCTTGTCGGACCGCGTGCGCGATCGGCTCGGGGGGAGTCGAGTTCATTTGCTGCCGCGCAGCCTGTCGGGTTGCACGGGCAATGGGTTCACTGCCGGAACTCGCAACGACGACCTCCTTTTCCTTCAACGGACCGAATTCGATCCCTTCGCTTTCGTCCATGATGTAAAGCGTTTCCGTCGCCTCGGCGACGGGGATGCGAACCGGCGGGATCCGCTGCGTGCTGCTCCCGCTGGTTGCGGGCGCATCAATCGAATTGAAGGCCCGCAACATTTCGGTGACGCTGCTGAAACGTTGTTCCGGATCTTTGTACAACGCTTTGCGAATCACCGGGCGAAAGCGTTCCGCGACCGCATCCACGTTGGGCTCGGCCGTCAAATGCTTCATGATGATCTCCTGGCTACTCTCCCCTTCAAACGGGACAGTGCCGGAAAGCATCTCATAGAGCATGATCCCCAGCGCATAGACGTCGATCTCTTTTCCGTAAACGCCTTTGCCAATCTCAGGGGCCATATAGTGGAAGGTGCCGACGCTTTCCGTTTGGCCGCTTCGTCGGCTGCACGAAATATATTTGGAAAGGCCGTAATCGCCGATCTTGACGATGTCTTCGTCAAAGAAAATGTTCCCCGGCTTGAGATCGCGGTGCACAATTCCGTGGTCGTGCAGGTAGGCCACGCCACTGGCGATCTGACCAAACCAATCCTCGACCTCGGCCAGCGGCATCCCGTTCGGATTACGATCAATCACGTCTTTGAGGCTCTCGCCGGTGACATACTCCATGACGACCCAGGCTTGGCCTTCGTCGTCATACTTGATGTCGAACAGCGAAATCAGATTCACATGCTTCAGATTCAAGCACTGACTGACGCCACGGACTTCGACATCCATGCTGCGCTGCACCCGCTTGAGCGCGACTTCTTTGCCGGCATCGCTGATTGCAAAGTAGACGTCGCCAAAGCCGCCCACACCCACACCACGCTTAATGGTGTAGCCGTTGAGGGGGCGTGATCCTGTCGCATAAGCGAACTTCATCGGGCCGCCCCCTGGCAGTTGTGCTTGATTGTGATTTGCGGCATGTGTCACAGACGGGCCGCCTTCTTCTAGAGTAGCGGCTGAGTTGAGCATTTGTCTAGTTCCTCCAGACTCATGGAGAAATCGCTGCCGACGACGTGAGAATTCACATCCAGACGGCCTCGACCATCACATAGTGCACCGTCAATTTCAATGGAATCCATTGCTCGACAATACAGTTCGTCATCTTGACGATAGAGAACCACGTCTCCAGACCAATCGCGGCAAACAACATGGTTTTGCCAACGCGGTCCCAGGACGCACGACTCGGCCATCAGCAGCACACCGTCGGCCCAGGGCTGAGTTCGGTGCCGACTGATGAAATCCAAGCGGGCCGAACCGCTTAGCGTATGAGGACGCCGAAATCGCAGGCGAATTCCCTCGCCCAATTCGATTTCGTCACCGTCATTCAGGATTGTCTTGGTCTGAATCGATTTTCCCGCCACGCGCACCGCATGGAGCGGCTCCAGCACGTAACCCTCGCCTTCACGACGAATTCGTGCATGGCGACGAGAAAGGTCGCCCAGAATTGGAATGTCGACGCCGTTTCCGTCGACCGACTGGCCAATGACCACTTCATCCGCCAGGCACACCAGGTAGCCGCCGACACCATCAACCCAGAGGACAAATCGAGGGCCGGCAGCGACCGGGTGGTCCTGGCGAGCGTACCGACTGGGAACCCATTCCTGGGTCTGCTTCGGCTGATACGAGTCGGCCAGTCGCGTCCCAACCTTGGCCCACGCACGACGCCGTGCATCCCGCGCCAGCTGGCTTTCCGGAGCCAGCTCGAGCAATTCGTCGGCAAGTGACAAGGCGTCGGTCCATAACGATGACGATATCGCGCGGTGGAGTTCCGCCGTCAATTCACGACTCTTGGTCAACTTTTCCCGGCACAGCGCCCGCTTGACTTCCAGGCAATGCAGCGTCGGCTGTAGCGCCACCGCCGCAGAGAGCTGCGCCTCCGCATCGGCGAACTTCCCCCGCCGCGACAAGTGGTCTGCCGACTGCAGCCGCTTGCCAATCTGCAACAGGGTTTCAACCTTGGGCAGCCCGTGGTTGCCGTGCTTGAGTTCTTCGAGCTTGGCGATCGCCCCAGCGATGTCGCCGGTGGCCAACAGACTCTCGGCCTGCGACATCGAAGACTCCGCCAACGCCCTGCGGGCCGCCAGCAATTCCGGGGTCTCGCCAGCAACTTCGGAAGCGGCGGCCAAGTCACGCCAGCCGGCGTTGAGATCCGCGTCATAAGCGTTACGCTGAGCCCGCTCGGCCAACTGCGAGGCAATCCTGGCTGCCAGCCGTTTCCCCGGCAGGAACTGAAGTAAGTCATCCCGAACGAGCCGCTGATGAGCTTCATTCAGGCGACCTGCCTTCAGGGCTTCCTCAGCCTCTCGTACTTTCAGTCGCCAGGTCTGGAACATGATATCGACCGTGAGTTGAGAAAGAGACGCCAGTAACAAAGGGGAGTACGCCAGAAAAAAGGGGGCTCGGACAGTTCGCCCGAGCCCCCGGCCTTGGTCGCGGACTATTTGCTGGATTTGACGAAAGCTTCAATCTCCGGAAGGCTCGTGCTGAAGTACTCAGCAATTTCTTCCGACACGTCACGGTCAACTTCCGGCTCGTCCAGCGGGATCCGGTCGAGCTTTCCGGCGTCGACATTCACCAAACGCTCGGCGACTTCGATCCGCGTTCCAATGTCAGAAATCAACTCTTGCGTCCGGGACAACTGGCTGTCGTCAAACTTGAAGGAGCTGCTCGTTTGGGCAACTTCGACCATCGTGAGACGCGCTTCCAGGTTCTCCACGTCGACTTCCAACTGACGCTTCGCGTCGAGCATCGTGTCCAGTTTCTCCCGAGCGGCCTTGAGGCCCTGCTGACGCGCCAGCAGAATCTGCTGCTTCGCCTGCGTGGTCGCCTCTTGGGTCTTGAACTGGTTGAATCGCGACGTGAGGTCGGACGTCACCTGCTTGGCGGTGAAGCTGCGTCCCGCGTACACGAAGACTTCAGAGCCCGAGTCCAGGTCATCCTTCAGGCGAATGATGTCCTGGCGATCCTGGGCGAGCTGCTCTTCCGCCGAAGCAACGTGCTTCTCCAAGCGAGCGACTTCGACCTCTTCCTGGGCGATCCGCCGCAGATTCTTCTCAATCTCCGGCCGAAGGTCCTCGATCATGCCGCGGGCGCGCTTGAGTTCAAAGTCGATCGACACGTTGTTCTTGACCGTGTCTTTGACTTCGGTCCAAGCCGTCCGAACATGACTGCGTCCGGCCAACAATACGGCCAACAAGGTGACAGCAGCTCCGACTATCGCAGTTTTCTTTAACATCTCTCCGACCCTCCTAAAAAGTAGTGGCTTTGCGTTAAATTTGTTTCGTTTCAGGGGTTAAGCCGGCTGGCATCCGGACCTACAAAGGGGTGTTCGCCGACAAATCAGGACTATTGGAAAGATTTGACGCGGCTTGAATCTTTTTTTCGCGGGAAATGGTCAGTTGTCAGAGACCCCCTCCGACGCCCGCCCGATCCCACCGGAAGAATGGCCACGGGCGACACCCCGGAGCGTGACGCGTCAACTACGCCGGCAGACCACGCTGGTGCCGAACCGTTTGAAAAAGGCACACAGATCGCCTTTTGAAAAAAGCGTGAACCAAACGGCCAAACCACGTGACTAGAACATGTTAGAACAAAAAGCAAGCCGTGCAAGCGTTGCTGGCACGGCAGTTGCAGGCATAGAATTAACGCCACTCGTCACCGAAATCCCTGTCAATTCTGACAGCCTACGGGTCACCGCGCAGGAGAAGGACCATGACGCCGCATTCCGATTACTCGGTACCTGAAGACAACTCATCCGCCAAAGTCAGCTCGGCGTTCCCGTTTGAGACGGCGCCGTTCGAAGGGCCCTTTGAGGAACTGTCCGATTGGCTGGATGCGAAGCTCGACGGGTTGGAGTCCAGCCTGGCGGCCTTTTCCACTCCCAGGTCGCTTTCGCCCGCCAGTTCGCGGGCTCGACGATAACGGGCCGCGCGGGCGGTCTTGCGAGGCATCAACAGGAGTCCCAGGGCCGTCAGGAACGCGCCTGCCACCAAGCCGATCGACATCTGTTCACCAAAGAGAAAGACGCCCACCAGGGCGGCCATCGCGACCTGCGACGCATTGATTGCATTCACAAAAATCAGTGACGTGATCTGCAACGCGCGAGTCAACGCGACAAACGCGATGAAATTGCAGACGCCTGCCGAAACCATCAGGATCCACTGATCCGTGGTCGTTTGCTGGACGCCCTCCCAGCCTTGCTGCTGCCAGTTCAGCAGGCCGAGACTGACGGTCCCGACACCTGAGATCAGGAACGTCGTGGCGGCGACCGAGGCATTTTGAATCGCCGCGCGGCGGATCACCATCCCCAAAACGCCGTAGGCACTACCGGCGATACAGGCGGCCACCACAGCCAGCACCACCTGCCCAGTGGGGATGGCCTGCTGAAGGATTGGGTCGACAGCGCCCTGGGCGCTGAGCGAGAGAATCCAGATTGCCGTGATAATGAGCGTCACGGAGGCCAAGGTGGCTGGCGTCACGGATTCCTGCAACCAGATGCGTCCCAGCACGACGCTCGAAAAAATAATCGCACCGAAGCAGAGGGGCACGGTAATGGCCAGCCCCACGATTCCCAGAGACCACTGGAACAGGGCGTTGCCTGCCAGCTGCCCCACCAAGCCCGCAAGCAGCAATTCAAACACAACCCGGCGCGGTGGAAACAGGCGTAGGCCACGCGACCAGGACCAGATGAGCCAGGGAAGTGCACCAACCACCGTGGGCAGCGTCTTGACCGTCGAGACCCAAATCGGCGTCAGCTCGGCTTCCGCCGCGGCCTTCAAGAAGCCGTTGGCCGCGGTGTACCCCACCGCGGAAACAACCCCCAACAAGGTGCCGCAGAGAAGATGACGGCGCGCGGCCTCTCCAGCGTCGTTTGCTGCCGGAGATGAGTTCGATGAAGTCACCAATCCATTCTAGAGGGCGAGCTCGCGAACCGCCATCGGGATGCTGCTATACTGTGCCGTGTTGGGCGGACTCTCCCAGCAAGACCAACCGCGGCGTGAACACGAGACGTGATGCGTGGGTACCACCGTCAAGAGCAAGTGGCAATTCAGCCTCAAGACCTACCTTTTATTGATGGCGCTGGCAGCCATGATGATCGGCTGGTGGTGCGATCGGCAGCGGCTGCAAGCACAACTGAACGACGCCCGCCGACGCATCCAGCTGCTGGAAACCGCTCCGTTCTACGACGTCATGCCGGGCGTGGAATTGCGCCGTTAGCCACATCCCGCCTGTGACGTCCGATGAACCGCAACGAGACGAAAGGGGGTGGCACGTGACGCTGGCAGAAAACGCGGAGCGGGCAGCTCGGCTCTTGAGCGACAGCCGTCAGCGAGTTGTGTTCGCAGAGAGCTGCACCGCCGGACTTGTTTCGGCTCAGCTGGCCGCGATCCCGGGCATTTCGGATTTCCACTGTGGCTCGCTGGTGACCTATCGCAATCGGTCCAAACAGGATTGGTTGTCCATTCCAGCGAAGCTGCTCGACGATCCCGGACCGGTCAGCGAGATCGTGGCCGCCAAGATGGCGCAAGGTGCATTGCAGCGAACCAGCGAAGCCGACCTTGCGATCTCGGTCACGGGCCATTTGGGGCCAAACGCCCCTCCGCCATTGGACGGCCTGATATTCATTGGCACGGCAGTCCGTCTGACGGATTGTGAAGCCCCACGCTGCCGCGTGGCCCGTCATCGGTTGACGAAGGCCAGCCGGCTTGAACGGCAGCGCGAGGCGGCCGGTCTGGTGCTTCATGAATTGTGCCGCGAACTCGACTGAACCGCCGGTGGTCGCTACTTCGGCGCCGCCAGCGTCGGTTCGCCTTCCAGCCAGCCGAGCTTGGCCAGGAACCTGTCCATTGCCGTCACCGTCTGGAAATAATACTGATTCCCATTGCGGCCGAAATTGAAGAAACCGTGCGGCTGATCGGCATAGATGATAACGTCACACTCGACATTGACCTTTTTCATGGCCGCTTGAAAATCGTGAGCCGTCTTGACGGGAATCAGCTTGTCGGCGGATCCAAGCAAGACCAGCGCCGGCGGATCGTCGGAACTGACATTGTGGAAGGGAGAGAATTCTCGATACCGGTCGCCGACGCGTGCGTGCCCCCAGCCGGCCGGCCCGTTGTCAAAGACCGCGTTAAACAGGATCTGGGCATTCGACTTCGGAGAGACGCTGAGATCGTCGGCCGGATCGTCCGTCCCCTCGACCATCGCCACAAACGACGCCAGATGCCCGCCCGCGGATCCGCCAGCTGAGGCAATACGTTGGGGGTCGATGCCGAAGTTCGTGGCGTGACTTCGCACCCATCGCAGTGCCGATTTGGCATCCCGGCAGCAAGTTACTGGCGGTTCTTTCCCTTTGCGATCGAGCAGGCGGTATTCGACTTGAATCGCCACCATTCCTCGGGTCGCCAGATATTTGCTGTGTTCTGTGAATTGTCCGGGCGATCCGCCGGTCCAACCACCGCCATGAAAAAAGACAATGGCGGGTCGGCTGTCGGTCGCTGCCCATCCCGCCGGCTTGGTGACATAAAGGGTCAGATCCCGTCCACCCACGGTCTTATAGACATGGGGTTCGCCGACCGGCTTGGCAAAGCCAGGGGCCTGCCACAAAGTGACGAGGTAAATGCAGATCAGCAAACACAGGCGGCTCATGGGAAATCCTCACAATGGTGGCGGTAGGTTAGCAGGCATGAAGTACGACTTGCCGCGCGACCGGCAGTTTGCAGGCCGGCCATGCGCGACGAACAAAATTCGCTCGCGATGGCAGGCTTCGCACGCCAACGACCGCAGGCGCCGGACGACCGTCCGTGGGCGGCGCCATATTAACAGTTCGATTCGCCTCATTACAGCGTGACGTGCGCAGGCGGTGCAATCGCACTGAATCGCGGACGGGTGGTCAGGCCGCGGTGTCGGCATCAGCCACGGGGAAACTGCCGGCAGTACTCAAAGAGCGCCATGGAAGTCGCCGTCGCCACGTTGAAACTGTAGGGGAGTCCGTAAACCGGAATCTCGACGGTGCTGTCCAACACGGCCAAGATGTCTGCGGTCAAGCCGAGACGCTCGTTGCCGATCACCAGCCCCACACGTCGGGGAAATGCGTAGTCATGGATGTTGTGCGAGTTCGTGGTCTGCTCGAGCCCAACCAGGGGATACCCGTCCGCTTTCAATTTCTTCAGCAGGGGTAGCAGGGATCGACGGACCTCGATGGTCAGCTGCGGCATTTCGTGGTGTGGGGATTCGCGCTGCCGGGGATCGAGGCGGGCAATCTCCGCGTCGATCTTGGGGTTACCGCACGCGATCAAGCGCGTGATGCCGCTACAACTTGCCGCGCGCACAATCCGAGAGAGATTGACGTTACTCCGCAACGGTGCGCAAACCAGGACCAGTTCCCGATCCCGGTCGAGGCTGGCAAGTGGCTTGTGGCGTTGATGCATGAACTCGGTCATCACGCCATCTTACCCGCTCGCGCGCCGAGTTAAACGGGTTGGTTAGACGTCATGATCGGCTTGTGGAAACTCGTCGGCCGCTTCCGCCGTCAGGCCCGCAGCGTCACTCCCGGGGGCAACCTTCAAGATCGTGCGGACGAATTCATCGAGCCGTGAGGGGCGCATATGATAGAAGTTGTGCTTTCCGTCGCGTCGCATTCCAATCAAACCTTTGACGCGCAGCAGCGCCAAATGATGGCTGACCGACGGTTGCCGCTGGCCGAGGATCCCACAGAGTTCAAGCACGTTCATCTCGTCCGCTTCGCGAAGCACAAACAAGATCTTCAGGCGGGTTTCGTCGGACAACAACTTGAAGACGGCCACCAAATCCGCGATGTCTTCACGGGCCTCGGTCAACGTTTCTGCGGCTGGATTGGGTTTCGATTGAGCGGCACCAACGGGAGTCCCCTCCCGGTGGTTCGCGCCGTTGGCGTTCGTCGCGTCGACTGACTTTGCGGCGCCGGGATTTTCCGTGTTGGACGTGGCATTCCCCCGCTCCGAGCTGCCATCATGGTTGGATTCATCCACACCCGTTTCCTCTTCGTAAGTCGTAGCGGACATTGGGCTCTTTCGTTGAAGACGAACTACCGCACCGTAGCGTCCCGCCGGGACGCCTACTTGGCAGCATCGGAAAATTGTGAGGTGTCACGAACTGATTGCGTGCGGTAGGGCAAACGCCCGCCCCTAAAACGCCGTGAACTTCAAGATGAGATCGTACTTTTTCGCTTGCAGGTGGAAACTGCGACCGAACGGCGCGCTGAAAACTGATTCCGCCTACGTCAATCCTGGTGTCGCTCCGCATTGTAGTCAACGTCCCACCTCAAGGGAAATAGCGAGACGTCGGAAAAGCCGGATTTCAAATTTTAATTGAGTTTTCAGGTTCATGTCAGGATTTTTCTTGGCGCCAATGGTGCGGCAGCCGCGCGCTGACAGCAGGCGCTGGTAATAACTCGCGGTTGCCTCTCTTGGGTCCAGTTCATACGATGACGCCACGCACGCGGCCCTTACGGACGTCGCAAGCACACGATCTCTAAAGGAGTTACTGTCGCCCGGCAGTGGATCGAGGTCTTCCGCGGTCCGGCAACCACAGCCAGGGACGGACTGCGGAATCGACACTTGCGTGGCGACGTCGGTTGTCGAGCCCGGACGCTGGGCATCGCCTGGGGATCGCATGCAGGAAATTCGGCGGACTTGGACCAGAAGGAGTTTGGTGGTGGACCGTAGCCGCCGTGCGATTCACGCTGGGTTCCGACGACGATTGCGGGACCGCTTTCCACCTGCCCGGGCAGGCGTGCCAGCCGTTGCGTGGCTGGTGCTGTTGATCGGCAATTTCATCGCCGGTTGCGACAGCTCGGACCCTGAATATTTCGGCACCACGGTTCCCCAGCACGGCCCCGAAGTTCTCTGGCTGAACAACGGCGGAGAAGCCCAGTGGATCGACCCGGGCCGGTGCTCGGATTCAAATGGTGGCGACGTCATCCTGAACACATTTGCGGGGCTGGTCGAATCGCATCCCAAGACGCTTGAACCGATGCCGGATGTGGCGCGTGATTGGGACATCTCCGCAGACGGCAAAGTCTACACCTTCCATCTTCGCGAAACCCGCTGGTCCGATGGTGTGCCGGTAACCGCGCACGACTTCGAATGGTCGCACAAGCGGCTCCTCGCTCCCGCTCTGGCGTCCAAGTACGCATACATCGCCTACCCGCTAAAGAACGCCGAAGCCTACAACATGCAGGCCTTGTTCCTGACGGGCGTCGATCTTGCGACCTCGCTGGAAGACGTTCGCGATCTGGTTGCGGAGGTGATTCCGGTCGAACGCGTTGATATCTCGCACGATCCTCCTGGCTTCTGTGTCTTTATCGGAGGCGACGATGATCAACGCGACGCCTTGCGAAAACGAGCCATCCTACAACTCAATGGTCGGCGGCTTGCCGGACAGTCGCTGACGGTTCGTGTCGCCGACAGCACACTGGTTGGCGTCGAAGCCCTTGATGCATCGACGTTGCGTTTCACGCTCGAAAACTCCATCCCGTATTTCTTGCACCTGCTCTCCTTCTATTCATTCATGCCGGTCCCCAGGCACGTACTCGATCGCCTGGAGGATCAGGGTATCAACCCCGACCTGTGGACACGTCCGCAGCACATCGTCAGCAACGGCGCCTACACGCTCAAGGAGTGGAAATTCCGGCAATTCATGCGGTTCGAAAAGAACCCGCACTATTGGAACGCGGCGAACGTACGAACCCCAGAAGTCAAAGCGTATCTGGTGGAAAGTTACAACACGTCGCTGAACATGTATCGCGCCGGCGAAATCGATTTCCCCGGCGGCAACCTGGCGCTTCCGTCCGAGTTTATGGATCATCTGCAGCAGTTCCACGACTATCGGTACGATCCGTACGTGGCGGTCTACTTCTTCTGGTTCAACACGACCCGGCCACCCTTGGACAAATTGGAAGTCCGTCAAGCCCTCAGCCTGGCCATTGATCGCACGGCGATCGTCAAGTACATCAAGCGGGGTGGCGAAACACCGACCGCCGATGTCGTGCCGCAGGGGCTTGCCGGGTACCCGGGCTTGAACAGTCCGCTCTTTGATCCCGAGCGGGCCAGGCAACTTCTGGAAGCGGCTGGCTACCCGGGAGGTCAGGGAATGCCTCCCATCACGCTGATCTACAACACCTCGGAAGGTCACAAACAGATCGCCGAAGCCGCCCAGCAGATGTGGAAGGACAACCTGGGAATCCATGTCAACATCGAAAACCAGGAGTGGAAAGTTTATCTCAAGAGCATGGAGACGATGGACTTTCAGATCGCGCGTCTGGGTTGGATCGGTGACTACCCGGATCCCTATACCTTCCTGGACCTGCTGCTTCCCAAGAGCGGTAACAACCATTCCAACTGGTCCGACGAACGATTCAGCGAATTGCTTCGCGAGGCGAATCAAACGATTGACCAGGAAACACGCATCGCAAGGTTGCTGGAAGCCGAGCGTTACGCGATGACGCAGCAACCCTTGATGCCCCTGTATGTTTACACCAAGACCACGCTCATCAAGCCCTATGTTCGCGGCGTCTGGGGAAACTACATGGACCGGCATCTCTGGAAATATGTTTGGATTGACGAACGCTGGTACGACGGAGTACCTTCTGAACCAGTCGTGGACTCCCCCCCTCCGCTGACGCCACGATATTGATCTCGTTCCACCCGGCGCGGAACGCAACGCCCCCACAGAATTGACGGAGCGAAATGGGTCGATTTGTCCTTCGCCGAATCGCCGGCATGGTGCCGACATTGTGGATCATAATCACGCTTTCGTTTTTCGTGATCCGCCTGGCGCCAGGTTCGCCATTTTCTGCCGAGCGTGCGATCGCACCCGAAGTGAAAGCGGACCTGGAGGCGAAGTACGGTTTCGACAAGCCCCTCTTGACGCAATACATGCGTTATATGGGCAACCTGCTGCGAGGCGATCTGGGGCTCTCGACCAAGTATCCGCAACGCTCCGTCAATGAGATTATCTGGCTGGGATTTCCCGTCACGTTGACCTTGGCTGCGGTGGCCCTGGTCTGGGCCCTCCTGCTGGGAGTCACCGCCGGGATCATTGGTGCGGTCAGGCAGAATACCGTCTGGGACTACGGTGCGATGTCAGCGGCCATGATCGGCATCAGCATCCCAACGTTTGTCCTGGGTCCGCTGCTGGTGCTGTTATTTTCGTTGACCATGTTCATCTTCCCGCCGGCAGGCTGGGGCACCTGGCGACATGTCGTCCTGCCGGCCATCACCCTGGGCACGATTCGGGCCGGCTATATCGCTCGTCTGACACGAGCCGGCATGCTGGAAGTCGTCCGCTCGGATTTTGTCCGGACGGCGCATGCCAAAGGACTCCCGGAGCGACTGATCATCTGGCGACACATGCTCAAGGGAGGCATGTTGCCCGTGGTGACATACCTGGGCCCGGCCATCGCTTTCATGATGGTGGGGAGCGTCGTCGTGGAGAAGATCTTCAACACACCGGGAATCGGTCCGTATTTCGTGGACGCTGCGTTTAATCGAGATTACTTCCTGGTGATGGGCATCCTGGTGCTCGAATCGGTCTTCCTGTTGGGCATGAACCTGCTGGTTGATATCGCCTACGGCTTTCTGGATCCCCGCATACGGTACGACGGATGAGCACCCTTTCTCCCGTATCGCCTGGCGACGATTCACAGGTCGCCTGCGATTTGATTGCAGGCACGTCGCTGTGGCACGATGCCTGGCGCCGCTTGCGGAAAAATCGGATGGCGGTCGCGGGGGGGATTTTTGTGATGGCACTGACCCTGGCATGCCTGGTTGGCCCCTGGGTGGTTGCCGCGACGTGGGGCTACGGCTACGAGACCCAGGATCTGAATTACGGTGCGCAGCCCCCGACCTGGTCGCACTGGTTCGGCACCGATTTCTTCGGCCGCGATGTGCTGACGCGTGTGCTGTACGGAGGCCGCGTCAGCCTGCAGGTCGGCCTGCTGGCGGCCTTTGTTTCGGCCACCTTGGGAACCGTGTACGGCGCCGTCTCCGGCTATGCCGGCGGACGCATCGACACGCTGATGATGCGGGCGGTCGATATTTTGTACGCGCTCCCCTACATGTTCTTGGTGATCATCCTGGTGACCATCCTGGGTAAGAACCTGTTGTTGATTTTTTTGGCCTTAGGGTTGGTCGGTTGGCTGATGACGGCCCGCATCGTACGCGGGCAGGTGCTGAGCTTGAAGGAACGCGACTTCGTACGTGCGGCACGCAGCCTGGGAACGAGTGACATCTCGATTGTCTTTCGCCACCTGATCCCCAATACGCTCGGTCCAATCATCGTGTATTTCACGCTCACCGTGCCGTCAATGATTTTGCAGGAAGCCTTCCTGTCATTTCTGGGGCTGGGGGTGCAGGCACCGCGGCCCAGCTTGGGCGCGTTGATCAATGATGGTGCCAACCACATGGTGGTCTTCTGGTGGGAGCTCGTGTTCCCCGGCTCGGTACTGGCGGCCTTGTTGTTTTGTTTGAATTTTCTCGGCGACGGGTTGCGCGACGCGCTGGACCCACAGATGAAGGGCTGATCCGGTTACCTCCCATCCTCCACCAATTCTTTCGATTCGTGATCTGCGGACATACTTCCGCACCGACGACGGTGTGGTGAAGGCCGTCGATGGTGTCAACCTCGATCTCCACCCAGGGGAAACACTGGGCATTGTCGGCGAAAGCGGTTCAGGAAAGACGGTCACCTGCCTCTCGGCAATTCGCCTGGTCCCACAGCCGCCCGGTTACTTCCCCAGTGGCGAAATCCACTTTGCCGGCCGCGACCTTTTGAAGCTGTCAACGCGCGAACTGAGTGCCCTGCGCGGAAACCAGATGTCGATGATCTTTCAGGACCCCATGACGTCGCTGAATCCCTTTCTACGCATCGAGCGACAATTGAGCGAAGTGTTGGAGGTTCATCAAGGTCTCAGTCGACGCGAGGCCCGTCGATGCAGTATCGAAATGCTCGACCGCGTCGGGATTGCGGACGCCGCCCACCGAATCGACCAATTTCCCCACCAGTTTTCTGGCGGCATGCGCCAGCGTGTCATGATCGCCATGGCCCTCCTGTGCGAACCCAAACTGCTGATTGCCGACGAGCCGACCACCGCGCTGGACGTGACCATCCAGGCTCAGATTCTGGATCTGATTCGCGACCTGAAACGCGACTCGCAAACCAGCGTTATTTTGATTACGCACGACCTGGGCGTGGTCGCCGGGACAACGGACCGGCTGGCCGTCATGTACGCCGGCAAGGTGGTCGAGGAAGGCCCCACCGACGAAGTCTTCGCCAACCCGCAGCATCCCTACACACGCGGCCTGCTGGA
>JAUIHJ010000762.1 GCA_030432015.1 bacterium | reverse complement strand
GTCCGCCAACGACCACGTACAGGACTTCCGTACGACCGAATTCAGCACCGTGGGGCGCATTGACATTGATCTGCTTTTGCATCGCTTCGATGTCCTTGGGCGTCGGCCATTGCGCTGGCGACCGGTGGTTGGCGGGCGGCTTCACCGATTTCAGTGCCGCGGCGACCACATGGCGACTTCGAGCAACCTCCAGAATGACCTCTTGAAACGCCTTCATGGAGTCGATGCTGTCAAAGCGTCCCAGGCGCTGCTCGTTGCCCGATGCCTCTTCGCGCACGACCAGGGCCTGCGAACAGGTCCAGACTTCGGGACGGACCAGCGCGTAGAGGCCGGCTCCCAGCGTCATCACGATCGTGGGTGTAAGCCACAGCCAACCGTGGTTCCTGAATGTTGCCAGGGTGTTTTTTAGTGTCGGCAACAGGGAAGTAGGGTGCGACATCGGCTGGAAAACCCGCGTTCACGAACAAAGGGGCCCCTCGCGCAACGGTGCGCGAAACGGTTTTCCAACTCTACGTTACCCTGGCCCCGGCCCCTGGTCACAGACCGACGAAAACGACTTGCCCCAGCTTGAACACGCGGCACATCACCTGCAATCCGCGCAATGCCGACGATCGTTACCCCTCTTGAGGTTCACTCGTAAAGGTCTTGAAGAGCTTACGACCGAGGGCGGGATTGTACGACGTCCATTGGCTGTCGGCGTTGGCGTCTTCGTTGATGATCTGGGTCACACTTTGAATCTTGGAATCGAGATTATCCAGGAAGTGCAGCGTAATCGCTTCCAACGTCATGGGCAGTTTCGGGCTGCCGTATTCATATTGCCCATGATGGCTGACAATCATGTGTTGCAGCCGCAAATGAATTTCCTTGGGAAATGGCTCGCCAGCGAGTTGCTCGGCTTCGCGGACCTTCGCATCGAGGATACCAACCCCCTGGACGACATGGCCGATCATCTGCCCGGCATCGGTGTAGGACAATTCCCGCTCGAAACTCAGCTCTTCGATCTTCCCCACATCGTGCAGGAAGGCGCCCATGACCAGCAGGTCGGTGTCGACGACGTCGTAATGGCCGCCGACCGAGGTGCACAGGTCCATCAGACTGATGACGTGTTCGATCAAGCCACCTTTGTAGGCGTGATGCAGTTTGATGCCGGCCGGGGCTGCCGAGTACTTCGCCATGAAGGCCTCGTCCATCAAGAAACATTCCGCCAGATTGCGGAGGTGGTGGTCCCCCAGGGCACGCAAGCGCTGGCTGACCCGGGCCACCAGCTTGTCGACGTCATCGGTCGTCAACGTCGCGAAATCAGCTTCGTCAACCTTCTCGCGGACGGTCTTTTCGACGTGGCTCAGGATGATCTGCAGGTTGCCGTTGTAGACCTGCGTGGCACCCTCGACGCGCAGATAATCTCCCGTCTCGAAGCTGGCATACACGCGATCATTCGAATTCCACATCATTCCGATCATGGACCCGGTCTTGTCCGTCAAACGGACCTGAAGGTACAGATTGCCGTTACGATTGGCGCGAAGCTGCTTTTCAGCAACGAGGAAAACCTCATCGAGATTCTCGTTCTCGCCAAGTTGGGCGATAAAGCGGCGTGACATGTGACCTACTTTCCAGGCGAAGGGACCGTGCAAGATGCGAAACCCGCCGATTCTAGGTCGATCACAGCATCGTCGCAAGACGCGGCCGCGCGTGGCAACACCAGGGTCTGCGCCAAATCGGTCGGTGACTTCCCCGCGCCAAGTCAAACGGATATTGCCGATGCCGTGGGGAACGACCTAGAATGCCGCCTGAACCTCCCCAACCACATCGGGCAGGTTGCTCCGCCAACGCGTGCGGGATATCTCGCGATGGTGGTCTGTCCGCGGCAGGATTCTCGCGCCGCAGGCCTCAACGTCATTTTCCTGCAGCCCTACGTCCGACAACGAAAGACAACAACAGCATGGCCAAGAAAGCCAAGAACGCGATTAGCCCGTCACGCGAGGATGACTACCCCGAATGGTACCAGCAGGTGGTCCGGGCCGCCGACTTGGCTGAAATCTCTCCCGTCCGGGGCTGCATGGTGATTAAACCCTGGGGGTGGGCGATCTGGGAAAACATGCAGCGTGTGTTGGACGGCATGTTCAAGGAAACGGGGCACGAGAACGCCTATTTTCCACTGTTCATTCCGATGAGCTACCTGGAAAAGGAAGCCGAGCATGTGGAAGGATTCGCCAAGGAATGCGCGGTGGTAACGCACCACCGGTTGGAACCGAGTCCCGATGGCGAAGGGCTGGTGCCTGCGGGACCGCTCGAGGAACCGCTGGTCGTTCGCCCGACCAGCGAGACCATTATCGGCGTGATGTACGCCAAGTGGATTCAGTCGTATCGCGATCTGCCCATTCTGATCAACCAATGGGCCAACGTGGTGCGTTGGGAAATGCGGACGCGGATGTTCCTGCGAACCACCGAATTTCTGTGGCAGGAAGGCCACACCGCCCACGCGACCGAGCAGGAGGCGCTGGACGAGACGCGGCTGATGCTGGATGTCTACGCCGAGTTTGCTGAGAAGTATATGGCGATGCCGGTGATCAAAGGCGAGAAAACGGCCGAAGAACGCTTCCCGGGCGCCGTGCAGACGCTGTCCATCGAAGCGATGATGCAAGACCGCAAGGCGCTGCAGGCCGGGACGTCACATTTTCTCGGCCAGAATTTTTCGCGGGCACAGGACATGAGCTTCCAAAACCAGGAGGGTGAAGAAGAGTTCTGCTGGACAACGTCCTGGGGCGTCTCGACCCGCCTGGTCGGAGCCCTGATCATGACACATTCCGATGACGATGGCCTGGTGCTGCCACCCCGACTCGCTCCCAAGCACGTCGTCATCTTGCCTATCTGCCGGACCGATGAAGACCGCGCTGCCGTACTGCCCTACTGTGAATCGCTCAAGCAAGAACTGGCGCAACAGGCCTTCGATGATGGACAGGTCAAAGTCATGATCGACGATCGCGATTTGCGCGGCGGCGAAAAGAACTGGTACCACATCAAGCGAGGTGTACCGCTGCGCGTCGAAGTCGGGCCCAAGGACATTGCCAAGAACGGAGTTTTTGTGGGCCGCCGGGACACGGGCGAGAAAACGCCCTGGTCGCGCGACGAATTTGTCGCCAATATCGGCAAGACCCTGGAAGACATTCAGGCGAACCTGTTTGCGCGGGCCATGAAGCTGCGCGAGGATCATACGCGGGAGATCGACAACCTGGATGACTTCCAGGCGTATTTCACACCGGCCAACGCCAAGAAACCTGAAATTCACGGCGGTTTCGCGTCGTGCTACTTCGTCGAAGACGATTCGGTGCAGGAGTTGCTCAAGCGCCTCAAAGTGACGATTCGATGTGTGCCGCTGGCTGCGGACGACGAAGCGGAAGGCACCTGCATTTTCACCGGCCAACCCACGCGGCAGCGCGGGATCTTCGCCAAAGCGTATTAGTATCGCATCGAGGATCAAGCACGCATGGGTGACACCCGCCAGACCAAGCCGGTTCTCTTGATCATGGCTGCCTTTAGCCGACACGAATCCGCACTCGCCTGGGGCCGTGAGCGGGCTGTGCAGGCATGGGGCCCCTTAGCGCTGGCCAGCGACCTGTTCAATTTTGATGAGACTCCGTACTACGAAAAGTCGATGGGCCCCGGACTAAAGAAGCAATTGTTGGCATTCGAACGCCTGACCGATCCGGGGCACCTTAGCGCGGTCAAGCTGGCGACCAACGTGTGGGAATCGGAATACACGGCCGAACAGGCGTGGCCCGACTCGCGGCCGCTGAACCTGGATCCAGGCTACCTGACCGAAGCCAAGCTGGTGCTGGCGAC
>JAUIHJ010000761.1 GCA_030432015.1 bacterium | reverse complement strand
GCGACCCGCGGTGCTCCCGTTCGGCCCTTGCCGATGATGTATTGCGGCTGCCCGTCACGGATGTCGCTTGGATTGACCCACGCTTCCAGCGTGATCGCATCGCCATTGGTAAAGTCGAAGTCGCTATCAGGCCCAGTGTCGGAAACCGCCAGATACGCGCCGGAATCGACCTTCACGGAGTTGTTGTCTGCCGCCATGTCGGGAAACTCGGGTGGTCGAGGCCCAGCCTGATCCCGCTGCACGTTGCCACGCGCGGCCAGTGGTGTTGTCTCTTCGGCCCCAAAATCCCAGCGCGCGACAGGCGCGGATGTTTCCTGGGCACGAAGTGAAGTCCACGTGAGAACACAAGACAACAATATCACGAAGGTGCCCCGTGGGAACGTATAACCCGACACGTCAGCGTGGAATCGCCCCGTTAAACTGACCTTCATGACGCAACGATCTCCTTGAACGCTCGTCCTTCATTCTGGTCGATTCGTTCGGGACGGCCCTTGTGAAGGTAGACCAGTTGCCGATGATCGACTCCCATCAGGTGCAGGATCGTCGAATGAATGTCGTGGACGTGAAGCCGGTCTTCGACGGCGTGTAAGCCAACTTCGTCGGTTGTTCCGTACGCGTGCCCCGAGCGGACACCGCCACCGGCCATCCACATGGTGAAGCCGGTTGGGTTGTGATCGCGCCCATCCCCTTTCTCGCTCATCGGCGTCCGCCCGAACTCGCCGCCCCAGACCACCAGCGTCTCGTCCAGTAGTCCTCGCTGCTTCAAATCTCGAAGCAATCCAGCGACCGGCAGATCCATACCGCCGCACATGCGGCTATGATTGGCCTCAATGTTGTCGTGCGCGTCCCACTTGCTGCCCGCTCCGTGATAGCACTGCACGAACCGGACGCCGCGTTCGACCAGCCGTCGAGCCATCAGCAGATTGCGGCCGTACGACGCGGTCGCCTTTTGATCAAGCCCGTACAACTTCTGTGTATGGGCGGATTCCTGCGACAGGTCAACCGCCTCCGGGGCATGCGATTGCATCTGGTACGCCAACTCGAAACTGCGAATGCGGGCTTCCAGATCGGTATTGTCTTTTCGAGTTGCCGCGTGCTGCCGATTCAGATGCGCGAGGAAATCGAGTTGCATCTGCTGCTGTGATGACGCGACATGCTTGGGCGGATTTAGATTGGCAAACGGCGGACCTTCCTTCTGCATGGTCGTGCCCTGATAGACAGCGGGCATGAATCCCGCGCCCCAGTTTCTCGCGCCGTTGATGACGCGGCCCGACCCTTCTTGCATGACAACGAAGGCCGGCAGGTTTTCGTTCTCGGTGCCTAATCCGTAGGTAACCCAGCTACCCAGCGAGGGCCGTCCCGCGAACTGGCTGCCCGTGTTCATCTGACAGATGCCACCGGAGTGGTTGATGCCGTTCGTCCAGCAGGAACGAATCACGGCCAGTTCATCGGCCATCTGTGCCGTGTGCGGCAGCCAGTCGGAAATCCACAGACCACCCTCGCCATGTTGCTTCCATTTGCGTGCGGAGGGCAGGATGGGTGAATCGAATTCGCCCATCGCCGTGATGACTCGGCCGAAGCTTTCGGGGATCGGTTTTCCGGCGAGTTCGTCGAGTGCCGATTTCGGGTCGAATGTGTCTAAATGACTTGGCCCTCCATCCATAAAGAGGAAGATGACGCTCTTCGCTCGGGCCGGATGATTCACCATCCTGGATGACAATGGCGTGAGCTGTTCTGATGACGCTGCCTGTCGCTGTGGAAGCATCCCAGCCAGAGCCAAAGCGCCGAAGCCACCGCCCGCCTGCATCAGCATCTCGCGGCGTGACAGGTGTTTATCGTTGGTGTTTTCAGTCGACATAAATCATCTCATTCGAGCAGAGGAGGGCGTGAAGCAGCGCCGCTCGGGCGCGCTCTTGAGGCGACGTGATGGACACGTCGCCGAAACTGACCACCGCATGTCGGTCGTGACCGGAGGCGTCCCGACCCAGTTGGCCTTCGCTGTCAAATTGCAGATCGAACAGCAATTGCGAACCGGTTGCATCACCCGGCTTGGCACCGGTGTCGGTGGTCCCGGCGAAGAGTTCATTTTGACTCAACGCCGTGCGGTGGAAGCGGATATTTTGAATCAGTCCGTCCCAGCGATGGCGGTTCGACCGCCCGCCGATCTCGATCGGCCGCTCGGGCTGCACGTTCCAGCGAGCGCGATGAGCGACGCGGGCGACCTGCGGCTTGGCGTCAGGTTGCGACAGATCCTTTAGAAAAAACGTGATGCCCGCCGCGGACGCGTCATCAAGGTTGATCGAGACGGCCACATGATAGGGCTTGTTTAATTCGACGCGCAAATTGGAGGCAATCACCTCGTATTCGGGTTTGCTGTCCTTGTTGTCGCGCGATCCGATGAGTTGCAAAATCAGGTTGCGTGGCTTGTACGCGCTCTTGGTCGACGTCACGCCCAACGACCAGCCTCGATCGGATTGCTTGTCCGACCAACTGGCGACAATCGTGCGAACGGACGCGTCCGGATAGAGCGAACGCAGCATTATGGTCGCTTCGATCGTGAAGTCGCCGTCGTCGGAGGCGGTCTGCAGTTCTTTGATCGCCGGAATTTGAATCGACGCTGGTTGCTTCGGATCGAACGACAGCGCCGCTCGTCCATCCGGCAGTTCGACCAGTCGTTTGGGACGTTCCGGCTGCGGAGTGATCGCTGCATACGATTCGAAGAATTGCTCTGCCTGCTGAATGTCATCGCCGGTCGGTTCGCGGCAGTAGAGCTTTTGATACGCGGATCGAACCAGGGAATCGATGTCGTCTGAGGAGGCACGTGACGCCATCGCGTTCGCCCGGTCGTGCCACCACGGGTCATTCATGATTAGCAATGCCTGGGGCGACGTTGTCGTGCGATGTCGTTTGCCCTGGCTTTCGACCCGGTCCGGAAAATCGAAGGCGGCCAGCAAGGGGTCCAGCGCATTGCGTTTCACCGTCTTGTAGATCGCACGTTTACCCTGACTCATCTCGCCACTGGCCGACAGAACACAGTCGTATATTTCCTCTCCGGAAAGGCGCCGAACATTCATCCGCCACAGTAGCACGTTTTGCGGATCGAGTTTTGCGAGCTTCTCACCTGCTGGCCGCTCGGACGTTTGCCGATACGTCGCCGATGTGAGGATCAGACGATGCAGCTTCTTGAAACTCCAGCCGTCCGTCATGAAGCGTCGAGCAAGCCAGTCGAGCAATTCCGGATGCGACGGGGGCGCTCCCAGTCGGCCAAAGTCACTGGTCGTTTCCACCAGCCCACGGCCAAAGTGCTGTTGCCAGACGCGATTGACGATCACGCGGGCAGTGAGTGGATTGTCCGGACTCGTTATCCAGCGTGCCAGTGCGGTGCGGCGACCGGTCGATTGCAGTGCTTCGTGGGGCGGGTCGATCGTCGCGGCGTGGCCATCCATGATCACCGGGAATGCCGGTTCAATCGGTTGGGGATCGGCTGTGTCCGGAATGATCGTCGGCGGAGCGATCGGCCCCACATCGCTCGCGACAAATTTGATCGTCGGCAGCGGCTTCGGTTTCAGGTGATCGAACTCCGCCAGTTTCGCACGCAATTGCTGGCGTTCCGCTTCTTTCGCCTCATCCAGCCACTCCGGCAGCTTTTCCGGATTCAGCACGAGTTGATTGAGCGTCAGGGCCGCGATTTGATACTCGTAGGGACTGATTTCGTGGCGTCGGCTGGCGACGAATGATTGGATCTCTTTGGAGAACTTCTCGAAACCTTGCCCACCTGCCCGCGCGAGCAACACGGGCGTTTCGATTTCGTGCAGCCGCTGACGAATCTCCTCGGTGGCCGCC